>NZ_JBHWHH010000237.1:0-8471 GCF_042732555.1 Nocardia sp. NPDC059764 | reverse complement strand
GCGCTCGTCGTTTCAGAAGGTCCAGAACCGGCGCGGGCCGCCGGTGAGCTGGGGCGCGTCGGCGGAGACGGTCGCGATCAACTCCTTGGGATGCGGGTTGACCCAGTTGCGCTCCGTCGAACCGTCGCGGAACACGACCGTGGGCACGGTCTCGTTGCCGTCGGCCACCGAGCGGACGAACGCCGCCGCGTCGGGGTCCTGCCAGATGTCGATCTCACGGTGAACGATGCCGTGCCGGTTGAGGACCCGGCGCATACGCGAACAATAGGGGCAGCCGGGACGCCGGTAGACGATCAGCTCCGCGGTGGCATCAGCGCTCATTCTCGGAGTGTAGGACCGCGGCGACGGAACGGCCTATGCTGCAAGGGGATCGGAGGCGGGGATGACGACCACCGTATTGCTGCTGGGATTGAAGTCGGCCGTGGTGGACGAGGTGCGTGAGCGCGTCGGCCTACCGGAGGTCGACATCCACGCGGGCACCGGGCTCACCGATCTGCGGGACACGTTGGCGCGCACCCCGATCGACCACGTGATCATGGGTGCGGGCCTGGACCTCGAGGACCGGCTGCGCATCGTGCGCGCCGTCTTCGAATCCAGTGACCGCACCACCGTCCACATGAAGGACTTCGCCTCGGGGCCGCAGGGATTCGCGCCGTTCGTGCGTGCCGTGCTCACCGGACTGCACGGCACGCCCGCCGGTTGAATTCCGCTGTCGCCTCAGGCGTGCTTGGTGAGGTAGTCCACGTACATCGGCCGCAGCACCTCGCCCAGTTCGCCTTCCCCGGCGTGGAAGTAGTCGTCGAGCAGGGCCGCGGTGTTCCAGATGTCGACCTCGCCCTCGCCCTGCTTGCCGGCCGCCACCTCGGCGCCGGGAATCGCCTTGAGCAGCTGCCACAGGAATTTGACGTCGCCGCGTCGGGCGGCCAGCTTTACGGCGCGGTCGTGCAATTCCTTGGTGGACAGCGTCGCCAGATCCGGAGTTTCGGCCATGGTCTCGACTGTAATGGAGCGCATGACACAGCAACCGGGATACCGGGTCAAGCGCGTCTACGACGCCCCCGATGCCGCCGACGGCCGCCGCGTACTGGTGGACCGGCTGTGGCCGCGTGGCATCAGCAAACAGCAAGCGGCCATTGACGAATGGGCCAAAGACGTGACCCCGTCGAACGAGCTTCGCAAGTGGTATCACGCCGCGCCGGAGACACGCCGTGCCGAATTCGAGCGCAAGTATCGAATCGAGCTCGGCGCCGACGCGGCCCGCGAAGGGCTGGCGCACCTCCGGGAGGAGGCCGCAACCGGTCCGTTGACCCTGGTCACGGCCACGAAAGAGCCGGAGCACAGCCATGTCCCGGTGCTTCTCGCGGAATTGGGCGAAACACCCTAACGGGACTCCCGTTAACCCGATCTTCACGAATGCGCCCCATAGTCCGGCGGCCGGATCGCGAATTCGGCGGTAGCGTCGGGGGTGCGGGCCGCGTAGGTGTGGCTCGTACGGGAGGTCCTGATCGTGACTGAGCAACTCAGTACGAGGGGGCCGGCACCCGGCCCTCGGGTCGTACGACCCCAAGGCTGACCGGCCCAGCGAGAACGCTCGCGCGGTGTCGCGCGAGTGGCAAAGGAGCCCACCGTGACTGATGCACGCTCCGTCAACGCTCCCACCAGGGACGCCGGCTCTGACCAGAGCCCGCGGCCCACGACACGGGGAGTTCGCGCCTCGCAGTCGTCCGATTCCGGACCGAAAACCTTCGTAGTCGACACGTCGGTGTTGCTGTCCGACCCCTGGGCCCTGACCCGCTTCGGCGAGCACCACGTGGTGCTGCCGCTCGTGGTGATCAGTGAGCTCGAGGCCAAACGCCACCACCACGAACTCGGCTGGTTCGCTCGCGAGGCGCTGCGCATGCTGGACGATATGCGCTTGGCGCACGGTCGGCTCGATCAACGGGTGCAGGTCGGCACCCAGGGCGGGACACTCCAGGTGGAGTTGAACCACACCGACCCCGCGGTACTGCCCGTCGGATTCCGCACCGACAGCAACGATTCCCGCATTCTGGCGTGCGCGCTCAACCTGGCCGCCGAGGGCCAGCGGGTCGCACTGGTATCCAAGGACATTCCGCTGCGGGTCAAGGCCGGCGCGGTCGGCCTGCAGGCCGAGGAATACCACGCCCAGGATGTCGTCATCTCCGGGTGGACCGGCATGGTGGAGCTCGAGGTGGCCACGGCCACCGTCGACAAGCTCTACGCCGATTCGGTCATCGATCTCGATGAGGCTCGGGACATGCCCTGCCACACCGGGATTCGCATGGTCAGCCCGCGCGGCAGCGCCCTGGCCCGGGTCACACCGGACAAACGGGTACAGCTGGTGCGCGGCGACCGGGAGGCGTTCGGACTGCACGGGCGCTCGGCCGAACAGCGGATCGCGCTCGATCTGCTGCTGGACGAGAGCGTCGGCATCATCTCGCTCGGCGGGCGGGCCGGTACCGGTAAATCCGCGCTGGCGCTGACGGCCGGACTGGAGGCGGTGCTGGAGCGCCGCACGCATCGGAAGGTGGTGGTGTTCCGCCCGCTCTACGCGGTGGGCGGGCAGGAGCTCGGCTATCTGCCGGGCTCGGAGAGCGACAAGATGGGGCCGTGGGCGCAGGCCGTCTTCGACACCCTGGAGGGGCTGGCCAGCCCCGAGGTGATGGAGGAGGTGCAGGCGCGCGGCATGCTGGAAGTGTTGCCGCTCACCCACATTCGCGGACGCTCGCTACACGACTCCTTCGTGATCGTGGACGAGGCGCAGTCGCTGGAACGCAATGTGCTGCTCACCGTCCTGAGCCGGTTGGGCAGTGGATCGCGGGTGGTGCTCACCCACGACGTGGCCCAGCGCGACAACCTGCGGGTGGGCCGGCACGACGGCGTGGCCGCGGTGATCGAGAAGCTCAAGGGGCACCCGCTGTTCGCGCACGTCACCCTCACCCGCAGTGAGCGGTCGCCGATCGCGGCGCTGGTCACCGAGATGCTGGAGGAGTTCGGACCGAATTCCTGACATTCGGTAAGTAGTTCACCCACCCGGCCGGAGAGCGACGCGCCCTCCGGCCGGGTGCGGTCACCGAGAAGTAGCCCGGCCGATCCGGGGCGTCCCGCGCGGGCGTCCCGGACCCGGGAACGGCCATAGCGAAGGCGAATACTCGCGAAGATCCCCGCGGTAGCCGATCTGCCGCTAGGTTGTTCGCGTGCACAACGTTTTGTCCGATCGGGACCTGCTGGATTCACTCGCCGCGGAGGTGGAGAACAACCTCACGCGGCATATCGACGCCAGCCCGGAGTGGCAGCCTCACGACTACGTGCCGTGGTCCGCCGGCCGCAACTTCCAAGCCATGGGCGGAACCGATTGGGAGCCTGCGCAATCCGAGCTGAGCGAGGTCGCCAAGACCGCCCTCACGGTGAGCGTCCTGATCGCCGACAACCTGCCCTCCTACCACCGTGAGCTGGGCAAGCATCTGCGCACCGGCCCGTGGTGGCGGTGGGTCGGCCGCTGGACCGCCGAGGAGAACCGGCACGAGATCCTCATCCGCAACTTCCTCATGGTCACCCGCGCCGTCGACCCCATCGCACTGGAGCGCATGCGCATGGCGGCCATGACCGCCAGCTTCAACCGTCCCGGCATGCACCTGCTCGAGGTGCTCGCCGTGGCGGCCTTCGAAGAGGCCGCCGCCGCGGTCCGGCACCGCAATACCGCCCGCCTCGCCGACGACATCGTGGTCGCGTCCATCGCCGACCGCCTGGCCGCCGACGACGAACTGCAGGCCGTCTTCTTCGCCAACCTGATCTCCGCCGCCCTGGACCTGGCCCCCAACCAGACCCTGCGGGCCATCGCCAATCGTGTCGCCGACTTCCAGGTGCCGGTGATCGAGCTGTCCGACGGCCGCTCCAGCGACGAGGTGCTGGCCGCGGCCGGGATCTACGACCGCGCCCAGGAGCCCGAGCTGGTGTTCGGACCGCTGCTCGAGCAGTGGAAGGTGTTCACCCGCACCGACCTCGGCGAGGACGGGGAGAAGGCGCGCGCCGAACTGGCCCACCTGCGCCCCTGACCAGCCGACACGGGTGGATCGGTCGACGCGCCTGACGGCGGCCGCGACCGAACCGCCTGCCGCGCCCCGGAATCGCCGGGGCACCCAGCCTGACGCCGCGCCTCGTGCGCGGTTTCGATGCCGACGCCCGCCGCGAGAATCGTGGCGGGCGTTGTGCTTTCGCGGGGCAGCCTGTGCCTTCGCGGTTCAGTGCGGGAGTATCGCGCGCACCACGCCGGTCGCCGTGCCGCGCAGCACGTTCTCCCACGAGAAGTGGTCGTGCCACAGCGTGATGCGGCCATTGCGGAACTCGAAGGTGCCGCACACCCAGAACGCGATCTCGATCGGGCCCACCCGCAGGTAGTCCGTGCGCTCGGTGAGCACCACCCCGTCGTCGGTCGCGGCGATGTGGTGCATATCGGCCCGGAAGCCGAAGCGCGGGTTGTTGAACAGGCCCAGCACCCAGCGCACCCGGTCGATACCGCGCAGGTCGGGCAGCGAGGTGTTCTTCCAGACGATGCCCGGGTCGGCCAGTTCGAGGGCCTCGGGCACGATGTTCATCTCCAGCGCGGCGAAGAATTCGCGCACGGTGGTGACCGGATCCTGCTTCAGCTCGGGTAGCTCCGCCATCTGTCGAGCGTAAGCCGAATCCGGGCCGCGGCACAGACATTCCCGGCAACTACCGCCGTGTCGCGATGAGCGCCGCCACCCCGTCCAGGATGCGCTCGATGCCGTAGTCGAGGGCATTGTCGCGGCCGGCCGTGGCCGCGCTCTCGGTGCCGGGGACGGCTTCGGCGAGCGCCACCGCCGCGTGCGGGAAGCGGTCGGCCTGGGTGAGGAACACCGCGGTCATCTCCCGCGCCAGTTCCCCCTCGAGATCCGTGCCCGCGGTCCCGGTCTGCAGGCCCATCCCGCGCACGTGGTTGAGCAGCAGGACGACGGTGTCGAGGCGTTCCGCGTGGGTCAGGCCGCTGCGGTCCAGCACGGCGAGAGCGGTCTCCAGCCAGGCCAATTCGTTGGGGCCCATCACCCGGACGCCAGTGGCCAGTTCATTGAGCCACGGATGGGCGACGGCATTGCCGAAGAAGGTTCCGGACCACTCCCGCAGGTAGGCCCGCCACGACTCCGGATCGGCGGGGTCGGTGTGATTCTCCGGCGGTGAGCTCAGCGCGGCGTCCAGCATGAGCGCGGTGAGCTCGGTCTTGCCGGGAACGTAGCGGTACAGGGCCATCTTGGCGCAGCCGAGCCGTTCGGCGAGCCGGGCCATGGACAGGCTGGCCAGGCCTTCGGCGTCGGCGAGATCGACCGCCTCGGTAACGATGCGCTCGAGGGTGAGCGAGGGTTTGGGCCCGCGCCGGGGGCGGTCGGGGGTGCCCCAGAGCAGTTCGCGGGTGGTGGGTGCCGGCATGGTCGCCATCCTTCCGGATTTCCGGGTTGACACCTAACTGCGTCCACCATACTCTATTAATCATCAACAGCGTCCAACGGACGCAGTTACTGAAGGGTCATCATGCGCAACACCACCGTCCTCGTCTCCGGCGCCAGCGTCGCTGGTCCCGCCCTCGCCTACTGGCTGCACCGCTACGGCTTCCGGGTGACCGTGGTCGAGAAGGCTCCCGCCCTGCGCACCGGCGGACAGGCCATCGACTTCACCGGCGAGACCCACATGACCGTACTCGAGCGGATGGGCGTGCTCGCCGACATCGAACGCCGCCAGACCGGCAAGACCGACATGGTCATGCTCGACGAGTCCGGGCAGCAGCGGGCCCTCATCTCCGGCGACTTCACCGGCGGCGACATCGAGATCCTGCGCGGCGACCTGGCCGCGATCATGTACGAGCACACCGCCGACACCTGCGAATACCTGTTCGGCGACACCGTCACCGCGCTCACCGAGACCGCCGACGGCGTGGACGTCGAATTCGCGCACGCCCCGGCCCGGCGCTTCGACCTGGTCGTCGGCTGCGACGGAATCCACTCGCGGGTACGGAAACTGACCTTCGGACCCGAATCCGAATTCCTCGCCTACCGGGGTTACTACTACGCGCTCGCGGGCGCATCGCTGTGGGAGGACGCCGACGCCCCGCGCGAGCGGGCGGTGTCTCACGGCTGGACCGCGCCCGGGCGGCTCGCGGTCAACGGCGGGGCGAAGGCCGCGCAGATGTACATGTTCGCCTCACCCGAACTCGATTACTCGCGAGACGATTTCGACGAGCAGCGCCGGATCGTCGCCGAGAAGTTCGCCGGCATGGGCGGCGACGTGCCCGCCATGCTGGCCGACCTCCCGCACCTCGACGGGTTCTACCTGGACTCGCTGAGCAAAGTGACGATGAAGAACTTCGTGTCCGGGCGCGTGGCCCTGGTCGGCGACGCCGGGTACGGCAACACCCTCGCCGGCTTCGGCACCGGGCTCGCCGTCGTCGGCGCGTACGTCCTGGCCGGGGAACTGGCCGTCGCCGACGGCGACCACACCGTCGCCTTCGCCCGCTACGAGGACATCATGAAGCGCTACCTGCGCA
Organism: Nocardia sp. NPDC059764; assembly: GCF_042732555.1. Lineage (NCBI taxonomy): Bacteria > Bacillati > Actinomycetota > Actinomycetes > Mycobacteriales > Nocardiaceae > Nocardia > Nocardia sp. NPDC059764. The sequence continues at coordinate 1,900 of NZ_JBHWHH010000237.1, read as the reverse complement.
AGGCCGACGACGCCCGCCCCGGCCCGTTCCTGGCCCCGAAAACCGCTCTGGGCCTGCGTTTCCGCAACTGGTTCCTGGGATCCTGGGCCTTCGACATGATGCTGAAGTACGCCGATTCGGCGAAGAACGACATCGAACTGCGGGACTACCCGGCGCTGGTCTCCCACTGAGCCGGCCGCCGTGGGTTCAACGCCAGGGCCCGAACAGTCCGTTCGCGTACTCGGTCAGCGCGCTCTGCGGGAACGGCCCGAAACTCACTCGGGCCACCCCCAAATCGGCGAAGTACTCCAGCCCGCCCTGGGTGGGGATGTCGATGGAATTGATCGGCAACGGCAGTTCCCCGGTGAGCCGTCGCAACACCCCCGGCACCGGGTCTCACGTCGGTGCCGGGAATGCCGAAGGTCAGTTGCCGTCGACCTTGGCCATCGAGAGCACGTTCAGGCGGCGGTCGAGTTCCTCGAGCGAGAGGTTGTCGCCGATCAGGCCGCGGTCGATGACCGTCTGGCGGATTGTCTTGTGCTCCTTCAGGGCCTGCTTGGCCACGGCGGCGGCTTCCTCATAGCCGATGGCCGAGTTCAGCGGGGTCACGATGGACGGGGAGGATTCCGCGAGGTGCCGCAGGCGGTCGACGTCGGCCACCAGGCCCGACACGCACTTGTCGGCGAACAGTCGGGAGACGTTGGCCAGCAGGCGGATCGACTCGAGGACGTTGCGGGCCATCACGGGGATGTAGACGTTCAGCTCGAACGCGCCGTTGCCGCCGCCCCAGGCGACGGCGGCGTCATTGCCGATGACCTGCGCGGCCACCTGCGTAACCGCTTCGGGGAGGACCGGATTCACCTTTCCGGGCATGATCGAGGAACCGGGCTGGAGATCCGGCAGCTGGAGTTCGGCGAGGCCGGTGAGGGGGCCCGAACCCATCCAGCGAATGTCGTTGGCGATCTTGGTGAGGCTGATCGCGACCGTGCGCAGGGCGCCGGACAGCTCCACCAGGGCGTCGCGGGCGGCCTGCGCCTCGAAGTGGTCGCGGGCCTCGGACAGGTGGTCGAGGTCGGTCGCCTTCGCGAGTTCCGCAACGACTTTCGCGCCGAACCCGGCGGGGGCGTTGAGACCGGTGCCGACGGCGGTACCGCCGATGGCCAGCTCACCGACCCGCGGCAGGGTCGCCAGCAGGCGTTCGACGCCCGCGCTCACCTGGCGGGTGTAGCCGCCGAACTCCTGGCCCAGGGTGACCGGGACCGCGTCCATCAGATGGGTGCGGCCGGACTTGACCACCGACTTCCACTCCCGCGACTTGTCCTGCAAGGCCAGCCGCAGATGGTCCAGGGCGGGAATCAGTTCCTTGATCACGGCCTCGGTGGCCGCGAGATGCGTTGCGGTGGGGAAAGTGTCGTTGGAGGACTGCGACATGTTGACGTCGTCATTGGGGTGCACGCTGACGCCGTCGCGGGCGGCGATGCTCGCGATCACCTCGTTGGCGTTCATATTCGAACTGGTGCCGGACCCGGTCTGGAACACGTCGATCGGGAACTGGTCGTCGTGGCGGCCGTCGGCGATCTCGTTGGCGGCCGCGATGATGGCGTCGGCCTTGGTCTTGTCCAGCAGGCCCAGATCGCGGTTCACCGCGGCGCAGGCCGCCTTCAGCAGGCCGAGCGCGCGAATCTGCGCGCGCTCCAGGCCACGTCCGCTGATCGGGAAGTTCTCCACCGCGCGCTGCGTCTGCGCGCGCCACAGGGCGTCGACGGGGACACGAACCTCGCCCATCGTGTCGTGCTCGATCCGGTACTCGGTCATGAATTCGACCCTAGGCCCGTCCCGCGCCGTGCGGGAGTGCCACGCCTGAGGGAATCGGCACACGCGGGCCGGGAATAGGGCGGCCACCCGCGCGCCGGAAGAGAAG
>NZ_JBHWHH010000236.1:0-8483 GCF_042732555.1 Nocardia sp. NPDC059764 | reverse complement strand
CAGCCTGGCTGTGCGGGGCGCTTCGTTTTTCGTCGTTTCACACAACGGATTTCGTTGTCGCCGGGCCGATCGTCACGCGATCGCGGGGAGCGTGACCACCTGACCGGCGTAGGCCAGGCCCGCGCCGAAGCCCAGCAGCAGCGCGGTGTCGCCCGGCTTCGAGGCGCCCGAGCGCAGCAGCTGCTCCATCGCCATCGGGATCGACGCGGCGCTGGTGTTGCCCGCCTCCGCGATATCCCGTGCGACGGCGATGTTCTGGGGCATGTGCAGCGCCCGCACCAGCGCGTCGGTGATCCGACCATTGGCCTGGTGCGGCACGAACGCGTCCAGATCCTCCACGTTCACGCCCGCCTGGTCCAGCGCGTCACGGCAGGCCTTCTCCAAGAACGTTACGGCCCAGCGGAATACGGCCGCGCCGTTCATCCGGATGTAGGGCCGCTCGGTGGTGCCGCCACTGGCCTCCGCCGCGGCGACCTCGGCGAAGTAGGTCTTGAAGTCCTTGTCCTGCTTGATCGCGGCGGTCTGGCTGCCGTCCGAGCCCCAGGCCACCGGCCCGATGCCCTCGACGTCGGAGGCGCCCACCACGACCGCGCCGGCACCGTCGGCGAAGATGAACGCGCAGGTGCGGTCGTCCTGGTCGAGCAGGTCCGAGAGCCGCTCCACGCCGATCACCAGCACGTGCCGGGCCTGACCGGCGCGCACCAGGTTGGCCCCGTTGGCGAGCGCGTAGCAGAAGCCCGCGCATCCGGCCGAGACGTCGAAGGCGGCGGTGTCGTGCATGCCGAGTTCGGTCGCGACCACGGCTCCGGCGGACGGTCCCAACACCATCTGCGAGGAGGTGGCCAGGATGACCGCGTCGATCTGCTCGGCGGTGACCCCGGCGGCGGCGAGCGCGTCGCGGGCGGCGGCGGTGCTCATGCCGACGATGGTCTCGTCGTCATCGGCCCAGTGACGGGCCTCGATGCCGGAGCGGGTCCGGATCCATTCGTCGGAGGAGTTGATGCGGTCGACGATCTCGGCGTTGGGGACCACCCGGCGTGGCCGGTACACGCCCAGGCCGAGCAGGGCGGCATGGGCTACCGGAGTGGCGGTGGCGATCTGGGCTGACATGCGCGGATTTCCTCTTTTCCCATATGAACCGATCGGTCCACATGGGTTAGGTTTAACATGGACCGATCGGTTCACACAAGGGCTGGAGGAAATTGCAATGACGGCGGGACCACGCGCCCGATTGATCGCGAGCACCATCACCACCGTCCAGGAACACGGCGTGCACGCGGCCGGTCTCAACGAACTCCTCAAACGCAGCAACGCCTCCAGAAACTCGCTCTACCAGCACTTCCCCTCCGGCAAGGGGGAACTGGTGGCCACTGCGGCCCGCATCGTGTCGCGCATGGTCTACTCCCACGTGAGCCGCATGTCCGACGCGCTGCCGGTCGCGCCCTCCCTCGACGCCTGGGTCGACGAGTTACTCGGCTTCTGGCGCGGCCAGCTCGAGACCAGCGAGTTCCGCGCGGGATCGTTCATGATGGCCGCCGCCCTCGACGAACTGGACCCGACCCTGCAGTCGGCCGCCGGTCAAGCCTTCTCCGAATGGACCGCGCGGCTGGCCGACGGCCTGGTCGACGCGGGCATCGAACGCGCCACCGCCTGTTCCCTGTCCGGCTTCGCACTCTCGGTCATCGAGGGCGCGATCGTGCAGAGCCGGGCCCTGAAATCCGCTCTCCCCTTCACCGACGCGGGCACCCAGCTCACCGTCCTGCTGCACCACCACCTGCCCAACCGCCGCTGATCTTGACTTGGAGCGCACTCCAGGTCGTAGCGTTCCGGTCAGTCGGCGAACGCCGCGAATTCCATTCCTACCGAGGAGGATTCATCGCATGATCGCGACCAGGAAGCTCGGCGAGCTGACCGTCGGCGCCCAGGGCCTCGGCTGCATGGGCATGAGCGGCGCCTACGGCGTCCAGGACAACGACACCGAGTCCATCGCCACCATCCACCGGGCCCTCGACCTGGGCGTCACCCTGCTCGACACCTCGAACGTCTATGGCCCGGAGACCAACGAGCGGCTGCTCGGCCGCGCCATCGCCGACCGTCGCGACCGGGTCGTGCTGGCCACCAAGTTCGGCATCGTCTGGGGTGAGCAGGGCACGCTCGGCGCGCGCGGCGACGCCGCGTATGTGAAGCAGTCCTGCGACGAGTCGCTCGCGCGGCTGGGCGTCGACCACATCGACCTCTACTACCAGCATCGCGTGGACCCGAATGTGCCCATCGAGGAGACCTGGGGCGCGCTGTCGGAACTCGTGCAGGCCGGCAAGGTCCGCTACCTCGGCATCTCCGAGGCCTCCGCCGACACGATCCGCGCCGCCCACGCCGTCCACCCGGTGACCGCGCTGCAGAGCGAATGGTCGCTGTGGACCCGCGATATCGAGGCCGAGATCGTGCCCGCCTGCCGCGAGCTCGGAATCGGCATCGTGCCGTTCTCGCCGCTGGGTCGCGGCTTCCTCACCGGCGCGATCACCTCCACCGCCGATCTGCCCGCCGACGACATGCGCCGCCGGCTGCCCCGGTTCGCCGACGGCAATATCGACGCCAATCTCGCCATCGTCGCGGCCCTGCGGGAACTGGCCGACGAGAAGGGCGTCACCGCGGGGCAGTTGGCCCTGGCCTGGGTGCAGTCCCGCGGCGACGACGTAGTTCCGATCCCCGGGACCAAGCGCCGCACCTACCTCGAACAGAACGTGGCCGCCACCGAGATCGTGCTGTCGCCGGAGGATCTGGCCCGCATCGAGGCCGCCGCGCCGGCCGCATCGGTGGCCGGGGCACGCTATCCCGAAGCGCTCGCGCGCGTCACGAATCGCTAGTCCCCCCAATCCCGGACCTCGTCGAGGAGAATGACCGCATGAGGATTTCGGTTGCCGCGGACGAGGACACCGGGGTGGCCACGGCCGTGGTCGAGGAGCTGCGGACGCACGGGCACGAGGTGACCGTGCACGGGGCCCTCGATCCGGACGAACGCGACGATTGGGCGTGGGCGTGCGAGGCGGCGGCGCGCGACGTCGCCGACGGCCGGACCGAGCAGGCCATCGTGTGCTGCTGGACCGGCACCGGCGCGTCCATCGCCGCCAACAAGGTCGCCGGGGTGCGGGCGGCGCTGTGCGTGGACGCGTATACCGCTGAGGGAGCGCGGAAGTGGAACGACGCCAACGTGCTGGCGCTGAGTCTGCGCCTCACCTCGCGCGCGCAGCTGAGCGAGATTCTCGACGCCTGGTTCGCCGGGGCTCCGAGCGAGGACCCCGGCGATCGGGCGAACATCGCCCATGTGGATCTGATCGGCTGATCAGTCCTGCGCGGCCAGATCCGCGTGCCGCGTACGCAATTCGCGCTTGAGGATCTTGCCGCTGGGGTTCTTGGGCAGCGCCTCGACGAAGGTCACGTACTTGGGCACCTTGTATCCGGCGAGGCGCTGTTTGCAGTGGGCGATGACGGCGGCGGCGTCCGGCGCGGTTCCGGTGCGCGCCACCACGATCGCGGCGACCGCCTCGATCCAGCGCGGATGCGGGATGCCGACCACGGCGGCCTCGGAGACGTCCGGGTGTTCGTAGAGGACTTCCTCGACCTCACGGCTGGCCACGTTCTCACCGCCGGTCTTGATCATGTCCTTCTTGCGGTCGACCACGCTGAGATAGCCGTCGGCGTCCAGTACGCCCAGGTCGCCGCTGTGGAACCAGCCGTTGCGGAAGGCTTCCGCGGTCTTGGCGGGATCGTTCCAGTAGCCGAGCATGGCCTGCGGCGACCGGTGCACGATCTCGCCGACGACACCGACGCCGACCGGATTGTCGTCGTCGTCGACCACCCGGGTCTCGACATTGAGCGCCGGGCGGCCCGCCGACCCGGGCTTGGTGAGCTGGTCCTCGGGCACGAGAACCGTTGCCAGCGGCGAGAGTTCGGTCTGGCCGTAGAAGTTGGTGAGGCCGACGCCGGGTAGCCGTTCGGCCAGTTCGTGCAGCACCTCGACGGGCATGATGCTCGCACCGTAGTAGCCCTTGCGCAGGGACGACAGGTCGTAGCTGTCGAAGTCGGGGTGGCGCAGCAGCGAGACCCAGACCGTGGGCGGGCAGAACAGTTTGGTGGCCCGCTCGGTTTCGATGGTGCGCAGCACCGTGGCCGGGTCGGGGCCGGGCAGCAGGATGCTGGTCGCGCCCAGCCACAGGTCGGGGGTGAGGAAGCAGTGCAGCTGGGCGCAGTGGTACAGCGGCAGCGCGTGCACCTCGACGTCGTCGGCGCTCATGCGGCCGTCGACGACGACGCTGGTGTACTGCGCGATCAGCGCGCGGCTCGACAGCACCGCGCCCTTGGGGCGCGACTCGGTGCCGGAGGTGTACATGATCTGGATGGGGTCGTCGTCGGCGACGAACACCTCGGGGGCGGAGGTGTCGGAGTGGGATACCCAGGCGCTCACGTCCTCCCATCCGGTCGTCGCGGGCAGGTCGCCCAGGGCGATCCGGCCGAGCAGCCGGATCTGGCCGTCACCCAGCTGTTTCACGGCGGCTTCGGCCTGTTCGGCGAGGCCATCCTCGGCGATGAAACCGACCGCCGCGCTGTGTTCGAGGATGAACGCCACCTCGTCGGCGGTGAGCATGAAATTGATCGGCACCGAGATCGCGCCCAGCCGCGCCAGCGCGAAGTAGAGGAGCACGAACTCACGGCAGTTGTGCGAGTAGATCGCGACCCGATCCCCCTGCCCCACACCGCGATCGGCCAGGCTGTGCGCGACCCGGTTCACGGCCGTGTCCAGATCGGCGTAACTCTCGCGCCGATCGCGCCACACCAGCGCGGTCTTGTCCGGGACCCGGGCGGCACTGCGCCGCAGCAGATCTCCAAGCGCCTGCGAGCGCGCGCCCGTCACGGTCCGATCAGTGCCCTGTGCATCCATGCGACCAACTTCTACCGCACGAATGTGTCCCGCGTCATACAGTCTCGCTGAGCAGGACCAGATCCCGCCGCCACGCAGCACATTTCGACTCGTAATACGGTAGGTGCCCGGACTCGAAGTCCACGGCCGACCAATCGGCCTCGGCGACCTCGGCGGTCCAGGTGTAGGTCCACGCGTACCCGACGCGCTCCCCCGCGTGCACCGACACCGGGGTCAGGTCGTACTCGTCGTCCTCGAAGGCGTCGAGCACGCGCCAGTCGTCGGCGGTGAGCCCGGTGAGCACGAAGCCCTCGGTCACGGCGTCGGCCGCGGTGACCAGTCCCGGATACGCCCGGCTGGGCAGCACGGCGGCCCGCCGTCCGATCAGCCGCGCGGGTTCCATCCGCGGTACGCGGCCGATCAACGCGGTCAGCACGGCCTCGAACCGCAGGGTGCCGTAGACGAACAGTGGATCACTCGCGGCCGGAAGCCTCCGTGCCCACCGGTCGTTCATCGCCCGGCGATCCGCGCGAACAGCCCCGCGTCGTGAGAGTTGACGACGGTCACCGTGTCCCCGTGCAGCTTCCGCAGTTCCTGCAATCGCCGCTGGTTCAGCCGGTACGCGTCCCCCACGATGGACCCGGTCTCGTAGACCTTCCACCAGAACGGTGTGAACGGCTCCTCGGGATGGATGCTGGATTCGGTGAAGAACGAGTCACCGGCGTGCAGGAGCCATCCGTTGCCGTGATCGATCGCCACGCCGGCGTGACCGCGGGTGTGACCGAGCAGCGGCACCACCAGGATCTCCGGCGGCAGCCCGGGCAGGTCGCGCACCGCGGTGAAGCCGAACCAGTCCTCGCCGCCCTCGACCTCGTTCACCATCCACTTGGGTCCGTGCGCCCATTGCGCGGCCCGGTAGCGCAGCTTCTCGGACAGGGTCGGAGTGGCGGTTGCGGCCCGGAATTCGGGGCCGTGGATGTGCACGGTGGCTTCGGGGAAGTCCGAGAGCCCGCCGGAATGGTCCAGGTCGAGGTGGGTGAGGATGATGTGCCGGACGTCGCGCGGGTCGTAGCCCAGTGCCTGGATCTGGCGGATCGCGGTCTCGCCCTCGGACGGTTTCGCGCCCATCAGGAACCGGCTGGCACCCAGCATCTTTCCGGGCTGCCGCACGGTCTCGAGCCCGAACCCGGTGTCGACGAGCACGAGCGCGTCGCGAGTCTCGAGGAGCAGGCAGTGATCGATGACGCCGAATCCCATGGTGCCGCAGTTGAGGTGATGGACGCGCATGGCTCGAGCGTTTCAGACACCCCAGGGTGACGCAACCGCGCAGGTTGCCGGATTTGTCGCGGCACCCGGCGAGCGCGCGGGATCAGCGCGGACGGCCCTCGCGAATGATCTCGGCGAGCAGCTCGTAGTCGTCGCCGCGCGCGGTGGAGGACCGGAACGCCAGCCCGACTGTGCGGCCCGGAGCGGGTGCGGCGAAGGTCGCCACGTCCAGGGTGCCGCGCGCGGTCTCGGCCGGGACCGCCATGGCCGGGATCAGGGTGACGCCGAGGTCGCCCGCGACGAACTGCACCACCGTGGCCAGCGACGCGGCGCGGGTGTCGCCGACCGCGCCGGGGTGCGCGTCGTGGGTGCGGCACAGGTCCATGGTCTGATCGCGCAGGCAGTGGCCCTCGTCGAGGAGCAGCAGCGGCAGCGCGTCGAGATCGGCCGGGGTCAGGTCGGAGCGGCCGGCCAGCTCGTGGCCGCGTGGCACGACCAGCACGAACTCCTCGGTGTAGAGCGGTATCTCGACCAGGCCGGGCGCGTCGGCGGGCAGCGCCAGCATGGCCACGTCGAGCACGCCCGAGCGCAGGCCCTCGAGCAGCCGGGCGGTCTGGTCCTCGATGACGTGCGGCGCGAGAGCGGGTACCCGCCTGCGCAATTCGGGCAGCAAGGTGGGCAGCACGTAGGGGGCGACGGTCGGGATGATGCCCAGCCGCAGGGTGCCGCGCAGCCCCTCCCCGGCGGCCGACGCGACAAATCGGTCAGCGGCCTCGAGGGTCGCGATGGCTTGCGGCAGCAAACGTTTGCCGTCCGCGGTGACCAGCACACGACGCGTACTGCGTTCGATCAGCAACAGCCCCAGTCCGTTTTCCAGTGATGCCAACGCCTGGGATAACGTGGGCTGGCTCACGCCGAGCCGGGTCGCCGCGGTACCGAAGTGCCGGTACTCCGCGACGGCCACGAACGCACGCAGCTGTGACAGGGTGGGCTGATAAGTTTGATCAGTCACGCCTATGAGTGTAGTGCGACCGATCACCTTTACCTCTCACCGCTGTTCGGCCAAGATCGTATACAGAAGTCTCGACACAATCGGCATGACTACAACGAGGAGCATTCATGGCACTGCTGACCATCGGCGATCAGTTCCCCGCGTACAACCTGAAGGCTGTCATCGGCGGTGATCTCTCGAAGGTGAACGCTCAGCAGCCCGACGACTACTTCACCCAGATCTCGAGCGACGACTACGCCGGCAAGTGGCGCATCGTCTTCTTCTGGCCCAAGGACTTCACCTTCGTGTGCCCGACCGAGATCGCCGCCTTCGGCAAGCTGAACGAGGAGTTCGCCGATCGCGACGCGCAGGTGCTGGGTGCCTCCGTCGACAACGAGTTCGTCCACTTCCAGTGGCGCGCACAGCACGAGGAGCTCAAGACCCTCCCGTTCCCGATGCTCAGCGACCTGAAGCGGGAACTGGCCGCGGCCACCGGCGTGCTCAATGCCGATGGCGTCGCCGACCGCGCCACCTTCATCGTCGACCCGAACAACGAGATCCAGTTCGTGTCGGTCACCGCCGGTTCGGTGGGCCGCAATGTCGACGAGGTGCTGCGCGTGCTGGACGCCCTGCAGTCCGACGAGCTGTGCGCCTGCAACTGGAAGAAGGGCGACCCGACCATCCAGGCCGGCGAGCTCATGACCGCGTCGGTGTAAGAGCAAGGCTTGTAAGGAATTTCGTCGTGACCATCGATAACCTGAAGAACTCGCTGCCCGAGTACGCCAAGGACCTCAAGCTCAACCTGTCGTCCATGGCGCGCAGCACCGTGCTCAACGAGCAGCAGCTGTGGGGCACCCTGCTGGCCTCGGCCGCGGCCACCAAGTCCGCGACCACGCTGCGGGAGATCGCCGAGGAGGCGGCCGACGTGCTGTCGGCCGAGGCGTACAACGCCGCACTGGGCGCCGCGTCGATCATGGGTATGAACAATGTGTTCTACCGCGGCAAGGCGTTCCTGGAGGGCCGCTACGACGATCTGCGCGCGGGCCTGCGCATGCAGATCATCGGCACTCCCGGCGTGGACAAGGTCGATTTCGAGCTGTGGTCGTTCGCGGTCTCCTCGATCAACGGCTGCCAGCACTGCCTGGAGGCGCACGAGCACACGCTGCGTGAGGCGGGCGTGTCGCGCGAGGTGATCTTCGAGGCGCTGCGCGCGGCCGCGATCGTGGCGGGCGTGGGCCAGGCCGTGGCGTCGACGGAGGCGCTGGCCACGGCCGCCGTCTAGTCGATCAGGGCGCTGCCCGGGACGCGGAT
>NZ_JBHWHH010000235.1:0-8581 GCF_042732555.1 Nocardia sp. NPDC059764 | reverse complement strand
CCCTCCCGCCCCACCACCCGCCGGTCCGCCGAGCCGAGCCACGACCTCTTCGGCCGCGACTCCGCCGACCCCTACGCCTCCGGCGGCGGCTGGAACTACGGCCCCTCCGGCGGCCGCGCCGACTCCTACTACGCGCCCCCCGAACACCATTCGCCGAGCGACGACCGCTCCACCTGGCGCACCGCCGACGACGCACCGCCCCGCCCCGACTCGGCACACTCGAACTCCGAGGCCGCGGATCATGATCCGGATGCCCCTGGCGACGATCCCGTCTCCTCAGGCGCGACATCCGCACGGCCGCCCCGTGACTCCGAACCTCCACGCCTTGCCGGTGAATCCGCCCGTCGTCCACCAGCCGCCGCCGCTGATCCGACCTTCGATGTCCCGCCCCCGAATCCATCCCGCCCTCAACGCCGTTCGCCCATGGGGCGAGGCCGTTCGCCGGGGCAGTGGCGAGGGGAAGCGCCCACTGCCCCCGGCGACGGCGGGACCTCGCTTCAGCGATCCGAGCGAAGCCTTGCCGACAAGTCCTCGACCGCGCACACCGCTGCTGGTGGGGGAGAGTCGAATTCGGCCCCCAAGGCACCCGGCGACAAGCTGGCGGCGGCACGTGCCGCCTTGGCCGAGGCCACCGCTGTTGCCGCTGCCAATGCGGCAGCGAACGCGGCGGGCTCGGAGCTGCGGGGTCGTCGGGGGAGTCGGGCGAAGGCGGCCTCGGAGGAGCAGTCGGGCAATACCGGGTATCGAGATGCCGATGAAGGGAACACCCGCCGCAGGGGACGTCGGGATGACAGGAACTCGGCTGCGGGGGAGTCGTACGGCGAAGTCGATGAGAACCAGGGTCCGGGGTCGGATGGCGGCGGGCATGGTGCGGATCGGGCCGGTGGACGTGGGCGTCGTGGTGGGCGTCGGCGCGGGGAGTACGGGGAACGGGCTGGGGACGATGGTGTCGATTCCGAGGATGAGGGCGGTCGGCGTGGGAGGGGTGGCCGTCGGCGGGGGCGGAATGAGGGCGGTGAGGAATCGGCCGGTGTGGCTGCGCCGGCGGGTGGTGGTACCGAAGCGCAGGCGAAGGACATCTGCCTGCGTCTGCTGACCGATCGGGCTCGGAGTCGGTTCGAGTTGGCGGATCGGCTGGCAGACAAGGGGTTCAACGCTGATGTGGCGAAGCGGGTGCTCGATCGGCTGACCGAGGTCGGGTTGATCGACGACGCGGCGTTCGCGCAGCAGTGGGTGCGTTCGCGGCACACCTATGGGGGCAAGGGGAAGAAGGTGCTCGCCGAGGAATTGCGGCGCAAGGGGATCGCACCTGAGCACGCCGAGCCGGCCCTGGAGGCGATCACCCCCGCCGACGAGCGGACTCGCGCGTCGGACCTGGTCCGACGCAAGGCCGCGAACCTCTCCCCGGAACTCGACCGTGACAAGGCTGTCCGTCGCCTGGTCGCCATGCTGGCCCGCAAGGGCTACAACCCGGGGACCGCCTTCGACGTGGTGACCACTGAACTCCCGCCCCAACCCACCCCCCGCCGCGCCGCGTCCACGCCGACCGGTGATTCGAACCCCACCCACCCCCGCCGCGAATCCCCCTCCGACGACACCGAATCCGCAACCGAACTCATCCGCACCAAGCTCCGCACGCTCTCCCCAACCCTCGACCGCGAAACAGCCACCCGCCGCCTGGTCGGCTTCCTGGCCCGTCGCGGCTACGCCTCCGCCACCGCCTACAAGGTCGTGACCACCGAGCTGAACGCCGCCGACTTCGGCACCGGTGCTCCCGATCGAACCGACCGGACATCTGGAACAGCGTCCTCACCGCGCCGTTCGAAGCTCTCGTCTCCGCCCCCTGCCGACTCGGCCGAGGATGACGAGCAAGCCCGCGCCGCCGAATTGGTGCGTGCGAAGATTCGCACCCTGCCCCGGAACCTGGACCACGCCAAGGCCACCCAACGCCTCGTCGGCCTCCTGGCCCGGCGCGGCTTCAGCGCATCGACGGCCTACGCGGTGGTGAAAGCCGAACTGGCCGAGGCCGATCTGTCAGGTGACTGATCACAACCGCTGAGTCCTCACATCGCAAGCGCGCGTAGGTGGTAGCACTGGTGCAGGAGCTCGGCCGATGTCCACCGGCCGGCAGGTCAGTGCAGGACTCCGCCAGGGCGGCGGGTGGAGAGTGCGCGGCGCGCGTGCCGGTGTCCGGCGTGGCGGAACGGGCGCTGGGCGACGAGGTGCGGGGACTCGGGCTCCGGAGGTTTCTCTCGGCGGGCGGCGCGGAGCCGGTGTGCGGCCTCGCGGGTGAGGTGGACGCCGAGGATGGCGGCGAAGGTGGTGAGCCCCGCGAGGAGCGGGGCGAGCACCGTGGCCAGGAAGAGCCCGAAGACGAATTCTCTTCGAGCGCTGTCGTCTTCGGTCATGAAATTCAGTATGCGAGCTGGGGGAGCGGCTTGTCCGGCGGTCGGGCAAGCCGCACCGGTCAGTTCGGCGGTTTCTGCAGGGAAACGTCGGACACCATGGCGTCCATGCCGGGCGGGGCGGTGATGGTGCCCGCTGCGACCACGGCTCGAGAGCCGCGTTTGCGGGTGCGCAGCCACTTCTCGACGCGGGTGGCCAGCACGGTCAGCGTGTAGTTGATGATGATCATGATGATGGCGATCACGATCAGCGACGGGATCGGGTTCTGCTGCGCGGCACCGAGTTGGGTGCCCGAGCGCACGATCTCGAGGTAGGTGATCTGGTAGCCGAGCGCGGAGTCCTTGAGCGCCACCACCATCTGCGAGATCAGCGCCGGCATCATGGCGGTGATCGCTTGCGGGAGCAAGATCGACACCATCACCTGGGTCTTGCGCATGCCCAGCGCCACGGCCGCCTCGGTCTGCCCCTTGGGCAGCGCGCGGATGCCCGAGCGCACGATCTCGGCGATGACCGACCCGTTGTAGACCGTCAGTGCCGTCACCACCGCCGCCAGCGCCAGCTGATCGGAGGGGAAGGCGTTCTGCTTGGCGAACAGGTAGTAGAGGAAGATCATCAGGACCAGCACGGGAATCGCCCGCGAGACCTCCACCACCACGGCCGCGAACCAGCGGATCGCCCGATGATCCGACATCCGCAGAATGCCGAACAGCATGCCCAGCACCAGCGCCAGCACGATGGACAGCGCCGCCGCCTCGAGCGTGCCGCGCAGACCCGGCAGCAGGTAGGTGCTCCACACCTGGCTCTCGGTGAACGGCTTCCATTTGGCTTCGGTGAACTGACCCTTGTCGGCGAGCCCGCGGTAGACGAACCACAACACCGCGGCGACCGCGGCGATCGCGATGACCGTATAGATCCGGTAGCGCACCCGGGCGCGGGGGCCGGGCGCGTCGTAGAGCACGGACGCCGCGGTCATCGCGCCACCTCGTATCGTTTGGCCAGCCAGCCGAAGAACAGGCCGGTCGGCAGGGTCAGGATCACGAACCCGAGCGCGAAGATGGCGCCGATATTGAGCACGGCCGCCTCGTTCTCGTTCATCTCCGCCATGAGCAGCGCCGCCTCGCCGACACCGATGGCCGAGGCGATGGTCGAGTTCTTGGTCAGGGCGATGAGCACGCTGCCCAGCGGCGCGATGACCGCGCGGAAGGCCTGCGGCAGCACCACCATGCGCAGGTTCTGCCCGAAGGTGAACCCCAGCGAACGGCCCGCCTCCGACTGCCCGAACGGCACCGTGTTGATGCCCGCCCGCAGCGACTCGCAGACGAAAGCCGCCGTGTAGACACTCAATCCGACGATCGCGAACCGGAAGTTGTTCTCGGAGATGCTGTTCGGCCCCTCCGCCGCGAGCCGCAGCCCGAGCGTGGAGTACAGGCCGATGGAGCAGAACACGATGATCAGCGTGAGCGGCGTGTTCCGGATGATATTGACGTACAACGTGCCGATCCAGCGCGCGATCGGAATCGGCGACACCCGCATCCCCGCGACGAGGGTGCCGAGAATCAGCGCCCAGAACCCCGAGTACAGCGTCAGTTTGATGGTAACCCAGAACGCGTCGAGCAGCTTGGTGTGATAGTTGGAGATCAAGTCGAACACGACTGCCCCATTCCTCCGATCGGAAAACGAAGCGTGCCAGGTGATTTCAGCAGCAGGAAATCACCCGGCACGAGTCCGCGAATCAGTACCGGTCGACCTTGGGCGGCTCCGGAACCTGGAATCCGGTGGTGCCGAACTCCTTCTCCAGCGCGGCCTTCCACGCCCCCGAGGCGATCATGGCGTCGATGGCGTCATTGATCTTGCCGCGCGATTCGGTGTCGCCCTTCTTCACGCCGATCCCGTACTTCTCGACGGTGAAGGTGTTGCCGACCACCTTGAGCGCGCCCGGCGACTGCGCCGCGTAACCGCGCAGGATGATGTCGTCGGTGGTGACCGCGTCGACCGCGCCGGACTTGAGCGCCTCCACGCACAGCGAGTAGGTGTCGTACGTGATCAGCTGCACCTCATGGGCGGCGACGTACTTGTCCTTGATGTTCTGCGCCGGGGTGGAGCCCTTCACCGAGCACAGCTTCTTGTTGCCGTTCAGCGAATCCGGCCCGGTGATGTCGGTGTTGTCCGACCGCACCAGCAGCGACTGCCCGGTCTGGAAGTACGGGCCCGCGAAATCGACCTTCTCCTTGCGCTTGTCGGTGATCGAGTAGGTGGCGACGATGAAATCGACCTGCCCGTTCTCGATCAGCGTCTCGCGCTGCGCCGACGGCGACTCCTTGAAGGTGATGTTCTCCGCCTTCACGCCCAGCTTGTCGGCCACGTAGGTGGCGACGTCGACGTCGAAGCCGCTGAAGCTGCCGTCCTTGTTGTGCAGGCCCAGGCCCGGCTGGTCGTACTTGATGCCGATGGTGAGCTTGCCGTCGGCGGCGTGCTGGCTGGCGGTCTTGCTGCTGCCGCCGCCGCACGCGGTGACGGCGAGAGCCAGGGCAGCCACTCCGGCGGCGATCCTGAGCGCGGGGTTGATCCTCATCGAACGTCCTGTTCTCTTGTGGAGTCAGTGGGAGAGGATCTTGCCGAGGAAGTCCCTGGCGCGATCCGATTTCGGTGCGGTGAAGAAGGATTCGGGTTCGGTGTCCTCGACGATCTGCCCGTCGGCCATGAACAGCACCCGATTGCCGGCGCGACGCGCGAAGCCCATCTCGTGCGTGACGACCAGCATGGTCATGCCGTCGCGGGCCAGCCCGACCATGACCTCGAGCACCTCGGACACCATTTCCGGGTCGAGTGCGGAGGTGGGCTCGTCGAACAGCATCACCTTCGGGCTCATCGCCAGCGCGCGGGCGATGGCCACGCGCTGCTGCTGTCCGCCGGAGAGCTGCGCCGGATACTTGTCGGCCTGATTGGCGATGCCGACCCGGTCGAGCAGCTCCAGCGCCCGGGCTCGCGCCTTGGCCTTGTCGGTGCGGCGCACCTTCACCGGCGCCAGCATCACATTGTCGAGAATCGTCTTGTGCGCGAACAGGTTGAACTGCTGGAACACCATGCCCACGTCGGCGCGCAGCTTGGCGAGGGCCTTGCCTTCCTCGGGCAGTTTCACCCCGTCGACGGCGATCTCACCGGAATCGATGGTCTCGAGCCGGTTGATGGTTCGGCACAACGTCGACTTGCCGGAGCCCGAGGGTCCCACCACGATCACGACCTGCCCCTTGGGCACTTCGAGATTGATGTCACGCAAGACGTGCAGCGAGCCGAAGTGCTTGTCCACATTCCGCATCGAGATCATCGGCGCGGGAGTGCTGATGGAATCGGCCACGTCGGTCATGACCAGTGACCCTAACCACCTTGCGCCCGAAATGCTCGTCTTTGCCGGTCCGGCCCGGGCTGTGCCGAGACTCGACACCCGCGCGTAACCAGCGATTGACGCCGCCGAGACCAGTCCGGCCGGTCGGGCGTTGATTCAGCGACAACTCCGCGACCATCGGCGGCCGTCGACCGATGGCGTTTATGGCCCGCGCGGGGCAGCTATTACCCTGGTTGAGTGAATTCCCCGGCCCGGACCTACGAGGTCCGCACCTACGGCTGCCAGATGAACGTGCACGACTCCGAGCGGCTCTCGGGCCTGCTCGAGGATGCCGGCTACGTCAAGGCCGTGGCCGGCGATACCGCTGACCTGGTCGTCTTCAATACCTGCGCGGTGCGCGAGAACGCCGACAACAAGCTGTACGGCACCCTCGGCCACCTCGCGCCGATCAAGGCCGAACGCGAGGGCATGCAGATCGCGGTCGGCGGCTGCCTGGCGCAGAAGGACCGCGACACCGTGGTCAAGAAGGCGCCCTGGGTGGATGTGGTGTTCGGCACCCACAACATCGGCTCGCTGCCGGTGCTGCTGGAGCGGGCCCGCCACAACGAGCAGGCGCAGGTCGAGATCATCGAATCGCTCGAGGCGTTCCCGTCCACGCTGCCCGCCAAGCGTGAGTCCGCGTACGCGGGCTGGGTGTCGATCTCGGTGGGCTGCAACAACACCTGCACGTTCTGCATCGTTCCGGCGCTGCGCGGCAAGGAGGTCGACCGGCGGCCCGGCGACGTGCTCGCCGAGGTGCAGGCGCTCGTCGAGCAGGGCGTGCTCGAGGTGACGCTGCTGGGTCAGAACGTGAACTCCTACGGCGTCTCCTTCGCCGACCCCGACGAGCCGCGCGACCGTGGCGCTTTCGCGAAGCTGCTGCGCGCCGCCGGCACCATCGAGGGCCTCGAGCGGATCCGCTTCACCTCCCCGCACCCGGCCGAATTCACCGACGATGTGATCGAGGCCATGGCTGAGACCCCGAATGTCTGCCCGCAGCTGCACATGCCGCTGCAGTCCGGCTCGGACCGCGTGCTCAAGGCCATGCGCCGTTCCTACCGCAGCGCCAAGTTCCTCGGCATCATCGAGAAGGTGCGCGCCGCCATGCCGCACGCCGCCATCACCACCGACATCATCGTGGGCTTCCCCGGCGAGACCGAGGAGGACTTCCAGGCCACCCTGGACGTGGTGCGGCAGGCGCGGTTCACCAGCGCGTTCACCTTCCAGTACTCGATCCGCCCGGGCACCCCGGCCGCGACCATGCCCGACCAGCTGCCCAAGGAGGTCGTGCAGGAACGCTACGACCGGCTGATCGAGCTGCAGGAGCAGATCTCGCTGGAAGGCAATCAGGCGCTGGTCGGTTCGACCGTCGAACTGCTGGTCGCCGAGGGCGCGGGCAAGAAGAACGACAAGACCGCCCGCATGTCCGGACGCGCCCGCGACGGCCGCCTGGTCCACTTCCGCCCGACCGTGAACCCGGCCCCGGGCAGCGAGATCCGGCCCGGCGACATCATCACCATCGACGTCACCGGCGCGGCCCCGCACTACCTGATCGCCGACGGCGAGGTGCTGAGCCACCGCCGTACCCGCGCGGGCGACGCCCACGAGCAGGGCATCACCCCCAAGACCGCGCCGATCGGCGTCGGCCTGGGCCTGCCCAGCATCGGCGCGCCCGTGGTGGTCGAGACCGCCGCCGCGGGGTGCGGTTCCGCCTGCGGCGACTAGCGGGCGCCGTCGGAGCGCGCGCCCGGGCCGCCCGGGCGCCGCGAACCGTGGGTCGGCTGTCAACTACGCAGCGTCATAGGGCAGGATCGCGGGGGGACGTGCGGTGGATCGCCATCGCGGGATTCCGCCCGACACGCCGCCGACCACTCCGGTGCCGCGCCCGAGCGCGGTGCGGGACTCGACGACCCAGGCGTGAGCGAGGATCCGCGGTATGACCGAGCAGCAGCCCACCGGCTCCGACGAGCCTCGTGACCGGCCGGAGCAGCCGGAAGACGAAGCAGCACAATCGGATACGGCGTCGCAGCAGGCGCCCGACGCGAACGAGGAGAGCATGAAGGCGGCCGACCACAGTCAGGACTTCGAGCAGTTCCGCGCGGACCTCGAGGCCGTCGAACGCAAGATCGCCGGCGAGATCGACCCGGGCATGCGGGCCATGGTGGTCGCCGGTTCGGTGTTCGTGCTGCTGGCTTCGCTGGTGCTGCCGCACGCGGGCAAGACCCGCGGCTTCGACGTGCTGCTCTACGACACCGTCGCCCAGGCCGATCACATCGGCCTGCCGTCGCGGGTGTTCGTCTGGTTCGTGGTGATCTTCGGCATCGGCTTCTCGGTGCTCGCGCTCATCACCCGCCGCTGGATGCTGGCCTGGATCGCCGTCGCCGGTTCCGCTGTCGGCAGTGTCTTCGGCGTGCTGTCCATCTGGCACCGCCAGACCCCCGGCCTCGGCAACTACCACGGCGCGGGCCCGGGCGTCGGCCTCATCGTGGCCACACTCGCCATCATCGTGCTGACCTTCCACTGGGTCCGCGTGGTCTGGGCCCGCACTTCGGTCCAGCTCGCCGCCGAGGAGCAGCGCCGCCTGGCCGCCGCCAAGGCCGAGGACCAGCAGCGCCGCCGCCTCTTCGGCGAGGACTGAGTCGCGGCAGGGATTCCAGAAGGCCGGGTAGCAACCTGATCGGTTGTGACCGGGCCTTTTTCGTGGGACATCGTCGTTCCGCCGAGCGCTGCCGTCACCATGTGTCCGCAGGCCGCCGCAGTCGGGCCCGCGGGGTGGCGGCGGTGCGAAAAAGG
>NZ_JBHWHH010000234.1:0-8655 GCF_042732555.1 Nocardia sp. NPDC059764 | reverse complement strand
AGATACCCTGGTAGTCCACGCCGTAAACGGTGGGCACTAGGTGTGGGCAACATTCCACGTTGTCCGTGCCGCAGCTAACGCATTAAGTGCCCCGCCTGGGGAGTACGGCCGCAAGGCTAAAACTCAAAGGAATTGACGGGGGCCCGCACAAGCGGCGGAGCATGTGGCTTAATTCGACGCAACGCGAAGAACCACCGATTATCGCCGGTCGGCTCCCGTCCGCACGTGTCGCAGCGAGCGCCGCCGATACGCAGCGGCCGATCGTGCCTCGGGCGGGATCAGCCCTCGACGCCGCAGGCGGCCAGCACCAGTTCGCGGACGCGGGCGGCGTCGGCCTGGCCGCGGGTGGCCTTCATGACGTCGCCGACGACCTTGCCGGCGGCCTGGACCTTGCCGGAGCGGATCTTCTCGGCGATGTCGGGGTTGGCGGCGAGAGCCTTCTCGACCTCGGACTGCAGGGCGGAGTCGTCGGAGACCATGCCCAGGCCCTTGGTCTCGACGATCTGGGCGGGCTCGCCCTCACCGGCGAGGACGAAGTCGACGACCTGCTTGGCGACCTTGTTGTTGATGGTCTTGGCCTCGACCAGCCCGGCCACCTCGGCGACCTGCTTGGGGGTGATGGGCAGGTCCTCGAGCGAAACCTGGCTCTCCTTGGCCTTTTCCGTGAGGTAGGCGACCCACCAGGAGCGGGCGGCGTCGACCGAGGCGCCCGCGTCGACGGTCGCGATGATCAGGTCCAGCGCGCCGGCGTTGACCAGGTCGCGGAACACCTCGCCGGACAGGCCCCAGTCGGACTGGATGCGGGCGCGGCGCAGCCACGGGTACTCGGGGATGGTGCCGCGCAGTTCCTCGACCCAGGCGGCGTCGGGCGCGATGGGCTCGAGGTCGGGCTCCGGGAAGTAGCGGTAGTCCTCGGCGGTCTCCTTGATGCGGCCCGGCGAGGTGGTGCCGTCGGTCTCGTGGAAGTGACGGGTCTCCATGAGGATCTCGCCGCCGGAGGCCAGCACCGCGGCCTGGCGGCGCATCTCGAAGCGCACCGCGACCTCGACGCTGCGCAGCGAGTTCACGTTCTTGGTCTCGGTGCGGGTGCCGAATTCCTTGGCGCCCTTGGGCATCAGGGACACGTTGGCGTCGCAGCGCAGCGAGCCCTGCTCCATCTTCACGTCGGACACGTCGAGGGACTTGAGCACCTCGCGCAGCGCGGTCACGTAGGCCCGCGCCACCTCGGGGGCGCGCTCACCCGCGCCCTCGACGGTCTTGGTGACGATCTCGATGAGCGGTACGCCCGCGCGGTTGTAGTCGAGCAGCGAGTGCGACGCGCCGTGGATGCGGCCGGTGGCGCCACCGACGTGCAGCGACTTGCCGGTGTCCTCCTCCATGTGCGCGCGCTCGATCTCGACGCGGAAGACCTCGCCGTCGTCGAGCACCACGTCCAGGTAGCCGTTGGTGGCGATCGGCTCGTCGTACTGGCTGATCTGGTAGTTCTTCGGCTGGTCCGGGTAGAAGTAGTTCTTGCGCGCGAACCGGCCCCACGGGGTGATGGAGCAGTTCAGCGCGAGCCCGATCCGGATCGCGGCCTCGACGGCCTTCTCGTTCACCACCGGCAGCGAGCCAGGCAGGCCCAGGCACACGGGGCACACCTGGGTGTTGGGCTCGGCGCCGAATTCGGTCGGGCAGCCGCAGAACATCTTGGTCGCGGTGCCCAGCTCGACGTGTACCTCCATGCCGAGCACCGGGTCGTACCGGTCGATGACATCGGAGTAGTCCATCAAGTCCACGGTCGCTGCGCTCATGCGCTCCATCCTATTTACCCGCCGTCAGTCCACGGCGATGGCCTCCACGATGGGCATCCGGGCGGCGCGCAGGGCGGGCGGAATCGCCCCGAGCAGGGCCAGTCCGAGCGCGATGATCGCGTACACCACCAGCAGTGGGCTGGGACGATAGGCGATGTCCATGGCGATGGCGTGCCCGAGGGCGACGGTCGCCAGATAGTGCACGCCCGACCCGATCACCAGTCCCAGGGCCGCGCCGGTGAGTCCGATGCCGGCGGCCTCGGTGAGCACGCTGCGCAGCAGGAAGCGGCGGCTGGTGCCCATGGCCCGCAGCACGCCCATTTCCCGGCGGCGTTCCAGGACCGACAGCATCAGGGTGTTGAGCAGGGCGATGGTGGCGACCAGCACCACGATCCAGAGGATGGCGGCGCTGATCGCCGTGCCCTGCTGGACGCTCGACGAGATGGCGTCCACCGCTTGCCGCCCGGTGCTGACGTGGATGTCGGCGGGCACGGCGGCGCGGACGGCGGCCATCACCGCGGTGTGGTCCGCGCCGGGCGCGAAGTCGATGCCGATGATGGTCTCGCCGGGCCGTTGATACCACTGCCGCATGACGTCGAGGTCGAGGACGACGACCCCGGCGATGGCGGAGAAGTACGGCACCACCCGCAGCACCTGCACCCGGTGTTCGCCGGACGGGGTCGGCAGGGTGAGTTCGGAGCCCTCCTCGACGCCGAGGGAGCGGGCCACGTCGCGGGAGATGACGATGCCCTCGCCCGCGGCCATGCGCGCCTGCTCGGCCTTGTCCACGCTGTCCAGCGCCGAGGTGCGCGCGACGCCGTCCTCGTAGCCCTGCAACATGACGCGGCCGCGGCCCAGGGTCGCGAAAGCCATTTGCGCCGAACCGACTCCGCCGACGCCGGGGATGGCGGCGAGCTTCGCCTTCAGGTCGGCGGGCAGCAGCGGCCCGGTGGGGAACTGCTCCATGGCGGTCGGGCTGACGAACACATCGGTGCGGCCCAGGCCCTCGAAGCTGTCGGTGGCGGCGCTGACCATATTGCGACTGGCATTGCCCATGGCGACGATGGCGGTGATGCCGATCATGACCGTCATGACGGTGGCCCACACCCGGCGCGGCGCGCGTTCGATGGTCGTGGCGCCCAATGCTCCTGGCGCGCCGAAGAGTCCGGCCACCGCGGCGACGGCGCGCACGATGGGCCCGGTGGCCGCGAAGCACAGCACCACCGATCCGGCGATCGACAGCGAGATCGCGCCGATCGAATACCGGCCCAGATCCACCTCGGCCACCGCGATGCCGCCGCCCACCATGATCAGGCCGAGAGCGGCCGCGGACCAGCGCAGCAGCGGACTCACCTGATCGGCCGCGCCGACGCCGACCGGGGCCAGCGCCTCGATGGGCGCGACCTTGTACACCTGCCGCGCCGCGAGAGCGGCCGCGGCGACACTGGCCAGCACGCAGGCCGCGATCGCCACCGGCACCGCGTACCCGGGCACCTCGTACTCGGTGCGCGATTCCACGGAGTTCACGATCGCCGCGGGCAGCTGATGGATCGCGGTGCGGCCCATGAAGATTCCGATGACCGCGCCGATCAGGCCGCCCACCAGACCGAGCAGCGCCGCCTCGGTGAGCAGGTCGCGCACCATCGGCCCGCCTCTGCCGCCCATGGCCCGCAACAGCGACAGCGTCGGACGGCGTTGCGCCACCGCCATGCTCATGGCGTTGTAGATGAGGAAGGTCGACACGATCAGCGCCGCCGCCGAGGAGGCGAGGGTGGAGAAGCGCACCAGCATGATGGCGCCGCCCGCCTGCGCGGTGCGCAGGTCCGGATCGGCGACCACGGCCCGGCCCGCGACCACCTTGGTCAGGTCCGAACGCAGCTGTCCCCCATCGGTGTCCGGGGCGGGCACGATCTGCACCGAGTCGATGTGCCCGGCCCGGTCGGTGATCTTCTGCGCCACCGGCAGCAGCGCGAACACGATGTGGCCGCCGTTGAGCTTGGCGGCGATGGCGTCGTCGATGACGCCCGCGACCGTGGCGGTCACCGTGCCGAGCTGGAACCGCTCCCCCTCGCGGTGCCCCATGGCGGAGCCCACCAGCACGCCGTTGGGGACCGTGAGCAGCTTGCCCGCCTGGTCTTTCAGCGTTCCGCCGAGATCACTGCCGAGCTGTGCGATGGACTGGTCGACGCCGATGAGCAGTGCCCGGTCGTCGTCGGCCCCGATGGACTGGCGCAGCATCGGCGCGGCCGTCTCGACGCCGGGCACGGTCCGGATCTGTTGCAGCAGTGCCTGATCGAAGCCGGCGTCGGTGATGCCGCTGACCTCGAGCGCGGCCTTGCCGCCGAGGCTGTGGGTGAGTTTGTCCACCGAGCCGGTGATGGAGCCGGAGATGCTGAACACCGAAACCAGCAGTCCGGCAGAGACTCCCATCACCACCATGGCCATGATGGTGCGGGCGCGGTGGGCGAGCAGCTCACCGATATTGAACAGCCGGAGGCGGTCCCAGGCGGCGCGGATCATGCGCGCACCGCCCCGGCGCCGTTCGCGGCGGCGCCCTTCGAGCCAGGCGCGACGGCGGACTCGGAGCCGTCGTGCCCGGCCTCGGGAATCGTCCGGACCTCCCCGTCATCGCCCCGTTCGACCCGGTCGATGGACCCGATCCGCCCGTCGCGCAGGTTGATCACGCGATCGCAGTACCGCACCGCCCCCATGTCGTGGGTGACCATGACCACCGAGTTCCCCGCCTCGGTGATGTCGGCCAGCAGTCGCAGGATCGAGGCCCCGGTCTTGGAGTCCAGGTTGCCGGTGGGCTCATCGGCGAGGATGAGCGGCGGGTCCATGATCAGCGCCCGCGCCACCGCCACGCGCTGCATCTGCCCGCCGGATAGTTCCGCGGGCCGGTGGTCGGCGCGTTCGCCGAGTCCGACCAGGTCGAGCAGTTCGAGGGCGCGCGGCTTGGCCTTGCGCAGTCCGGTGCCGTCCAGCAGTTTCGGGATGGCGATGTTCTCCCACGCGGTGAGGGTGGGCAGCAGGTTGAAGAACTGGAAGATGAAACCGACCCGGTGCCGCCGGAATTCGGACTGCGCGTCGTCGTCCAGGTCGCCGATCTCCTTGTCCTGGAAGCGAATCGACCCGGAGTCCGGCGAGTCCAGCGCGCCGAGCAGGTGCAGCATGGTGCTCTTGCCGGAGCCGGAGGGCCCGATGATCGCGGTGAACTCCCCCGCCCCGATCCGCAGGCTGACGCCGTCGAGGGCGCGCACGGCCTGCTCACCCACCCGGTATTCCTTGGTGACGTCGGTCAATTCCAGCATGGTCTACCCCTCGAAGATCAGTGCCATCGGTGTCGTGCGGTCAGCCGGCCAGCGCGCGCAGGCGTGGTCGGCGATGGTACAGGTGATCGGTGTCGTAGGCATCGAGCACAGCGCGCAGCGCGGGCTGCTCGGCGCAGAGTTCGGCGTACGCCTCTTGCGCCAAAATGCCTTTCTCCATTGCGTTCTCGAGTTTCACGGTCAGGTGGTTCTCCCAGCGGTTCCGCAGCGCCAGCAGCACGCCCTCGGGCCCGCCGAAGAGCCGGTCCAGGTCCGGCAGCTCGTGGAAGAGCGTGGGGTCGACGGGATTTCGCGCGAAGTCGCGGCGCGCCGCCCGGTCCAGGACGGTGTGCAGAATGTCGGTGCGAGCGTGAAGATCTGCCCAGGACATGACGCCAACCTCTCGTTGAACGCCCGCTGGTGGCGGACGTGTCGGCTGTTGTCCCCAAAACTACGAGCGGCCCGCCGCCCCTGTCTTCGTGCCGCGGACGCGACTTGACCTCCTACCCCGGTAGGAGACGCACCCCTGCCGCCGGACGATGTACGCCGTCTGATTCGACGGATAGCCTTGCAGAATGAACGTGACCAGCGCCACCCCCGCCGCCCTGGGGCAGGAGTTGCTGGAGGGACTGCGCCGCGTCGGCGTGGGGTTCCGGCGATTCGTACGCAATCCGTTCGCCGACTACCAGCGCTGGGTGGAGTCGACGGGGTTCGACTACCCCGCGTCGATGGCCATCCTGGTGGATTCCATGATGTGCACGGTCGCCACCGTGGCCTTCGTGCAGCGGGTGGTGGCCGGGTACTTCCCGGGCGTCGTCGCGGTGGTCGCGCTCATGCTCATCTGCGTGACCGGTCCGCCGTGCATCATCCTGGACTTCAAGCCGCGGCCCGTACTGCTCGCCACGCTGACCGTGGCCGCCGCCGCATTGTTCCTGACCCAGCCGGTCCCGCTGGACGTCGCGCCGCTGGTCCTGATCATCATCGCCGGGGAGATCGCGGCCATCACCGGCCCGGCGGTGAGCGTGCCGGTGGCCCTGGTCATGTTCGCCGAGCTCACGTTCTTCGAATCGATCGGGCACATCGAGGGATTCACCTGGTTCGCACTCGGCATCCTGTTCGCCTGGTTCACCGGCCAGCTGCTCAATTTTCAGCGCCGCTACCTGTATCAGGAGCGCGACTACCAGGACATTCGCGCGCGGGCCGCGGCCGACGAGGAGCGCCGCCGCATCGCCCGCGAGGTGCACGACGTGATCGCGCATTCGCTGAGCATCACCCTGTTGCACGTGACGGCCGCCCGGCACGCCCTGCAGACCGACCGGGACGTGGACGACGCGATCGACGCGCTCTCCGACGCCGAACGGCTGGGCCGGCAGGCCATGGCCGATATCCGGCGTACCGTCGGCCTGCTCGGCGACCGGCCGACCACGCTCGCACCGGAGCCGGATCTCGACGACATCGACGAACTGGTGTCGGACTTCGTACGGGCCGGGGTGACGGTCGACTATCGCCTCGAGGGCGACCGGTCCGCGGTGACCGCCGGGGTGGGCCTGGCCATGTACCGGATCTGCCAGGAGTCGCTGGCCAATGTCGCCAAGCACGCCCCCGGTGAGCGGGCGCGGCTACGAATCCAGTTGCACCCCAAGTACATAGAGGTCACCGTGACCAATACGCTGGCGGCCGGGGCGGCCCCGCGGGCCGGGAACGGCATGGGCATCTCCGGCATGCGGCAGCGGGTCGCACCGCTGGCCGGGCGGCTCACCGCGGGACCCGACGACGACGGCTGGCGGGTGTTCGCGCACATCCCGCTGACCGGGACCGTGCCCTGCGGCTTCACCGCCGCCGACGACCACCTGCAGTCGCTGCTGCAATCGCTGTTCCGCAAGACCGCCCAGGAGGGTATGTGACCGACCGCTCGGACGAGGAACTGATCGGCGTCCTCGTCGTCGACGACCAGGAACTGGTCCGCGGTGGACTGCGCCGGATCCTGCGCCGCCGAGACGGTTTCCTGGTGAGCGAATGCTCCGACGGGGACGAGGTGCCCGCCGCGGTCGCCGCCCACCGCCCCGACCTGGTTCTGATGGACCTGCGGATGAAGCGGATCGGCGGCATCGAGGCCACCCGCACCCTGCGCGCCGCCCCCGACGCGCCCCCGGTGCTGGTGCTGACCACCTTCGACGACGACCAACTGCTGTCCGGCGCGCTGCGCGCGGGCGCGGCCGGGTTCCTGCTCAAGGACTCCCCCGCCGAGGATCTGATCCGCGCCGTCCGCACGGTCGCGGGCGGCGGCTCATGGCTGGACCCGACCGTCACCCCGCGTGTCCTGAATACCTACCGTTCGGCGCGCCCCACCCCGGCGCCCGCCGGCAATCGCCTGTCCGAGCTCACGGTTCGCGAGCTCGAGGTGCTCGGACTCATCGGCAGAGGCCGGGTCAACGCGGAGATCGCGACCGCGCTCGGCATCTCCGAAGTAACGGTGAAGAGCCATGTGGGACATATCTTCGGGAAGCTCGGGTTACGCGACCGCTCCGCTGCCATCGTCTTTGCGTTTGACCACGGCGTAGTCGCACCGGGAGAATCCACCTCCTAGAGGGGTGGGTCGCGGGCCCTCGTCTGCTTCCCTCCCAAGAGTGTGGAGGTTTGACGGGGTGGATGCGCCATCGCGGGCCGGGAGCAGGTTCGGGCCGTACGAGTTGCGCTCGCTGCTCGGCAAGGGCGGCATGGGCGAGGTCTACGAGGCCTACGACACGTCCAAGGATCGGGTCGTCGCGCTCAAGCTGCTGCCCGCCGAGCTCGCCAAAGATCCCTCCTACCAGGAGCGTTTCCGGCGCGAGTCGCAGGCGGCGGCCCGGCTGGCGGAGCCGCACATCATCCCCATCCACGACTGGGGCGAGATCGACGGCGTCCTCTACATCGACATGCGGCTGGTGCGCGGCCGCGATCTGCGCTCGCTGCTGGACGGTTCGGGGGCGCTGCCGCCGCTGCGGGTCATCGGGATCATCGAGCAGGTGGCCGCCGCGCTGGACGCCGCGCACTATTCGGGGCTGGTGCACCGCGACGTGAAACCCGCCAACATCCTCGTCACTGATGCGGATTTCGCATATCTCGCGGACTTCGGCATCGCGCGCGCCGAGGGCGACTCCACCATCACCATGACCGGCACGGCCGTGGGCTCCTACGCCTACATGGCCCCCGAGCGGTTCGACGCGGGTCCGGTCTCCGGCCGCGCCGACATCTACTCGCTGGGCTGCGTGCTGCACGAATGCCTCACCGGCGACAAGCCGTTCCCGGCCGACAATATGAGCGTGCTGATTCGCGCGCACCTGTCCGAGGCGCCGCCGCTGACCAGCATGCTGCGCGGCGGGATTCCGCCCGCCCTGGACGCGGTGATCGGCAAGGCGCTCGCCAAGGACCCGAACGACCGCTTCTACACCGCGGGCGAATTCGCGCGGGCCGCCCGCGCCGCGCTGGCCGGTCAGGGTATGCCCCCGAATATGCCGGGCGCCGGTGGCCAGGGCGCGCCGGGTCAGCCGCCGCGGCCCGGCCGGACCGTGCCG
>NZ_JBHWHH010000233.1:0-8860 GCF_042732555.1 Nocardia sp. NPDC059764 | reverse complement strand
CGCCGGAGGCTGTTCGCCTTCCGGCTTTTCCGGGGCCGGGGCGGGTTCGGCCGCCGCCTCGGCGGGCGCGGGCTCCGCCGCGGGGGCCGCCGCCGCGCCCTCGGCCGCGTCGGTCCCGA
The DNA here is from genome assembly GCF_042732555.1 of Nocardia sp. NPDC059764. Classification (NCBI taxonomy): domain Bacteria; kingdom Bacillati; phylum Actinomycetota; class Actinomycetes; order Mycobacteriales; family Nocardiaceae; genus Nocardia; species Nocardia sp. NPDC059764. Next base: position 8,741 of record NZ_JBHWHH010000233.1, on the reverse strand, counting down.
GCGCCGACTTGACCGCGTCCGTGCCCTTGTCGATCTGGGAGGAGTACTTCCCCCCGGTCTTCTCGTCGATCACCTGGCCGGCCTTGTCGACCGCCTGCTCAATCTTCTCGGCGTTCTGGGCCGCCACCTCTTTGCCCTTGCCGACCAAGCCCTTGAGCGTGTCCATGAGACTCACAGCCCTGCTCCTTCACTCTCGGTCCGTTATTGGCGAATATCTTCCCACCACGAATCCCGTGGTGGGAGGCCAATCGGGTCGATCCGCTGGCCGGGCTTCGGCACAGCGATGCGTGTCCCGGCCGACTCCGCCGCCTCGACCAGTCGCCGTACCGGCTCCGACCAGCCGTGGAAGGCCAGATTGAAGGTGGCCCAGTGAATCGGCACCAGCACCCCCGAGCCCGCGTCGCCGACACACAGGTCGGAGTGGGCGCGGACCGCCTCCTCCGGGTTCATGTGCACGTCCGGCCAGTGCCGGTCATAGGCGCCGATGGGCAGCAGGGTCAGGTCGAACGGGCCCAGGCGCGCGCCCGCCTCGGCGAACGCCTTCGTATAGCCCGTGTCGCCACCGAAGTACACCCGCCGGGTCGGGCCCGCGATGGACCACGACGCCCACAACGTGGTGTTGCGCACCAGGCCGCGACCCGAGAAGTGCCGCGCCTCCGAGCAGGTGATCACCAGGTCCGTGCCGTCACCGCGATCGCGCCGCAGCTCCGACAGCGAAACCGGGGCGGCCCAATCCAATTCGACGATGCGGTGCTCCGGCACCGACCAGTGCCGCAGGTGCGCGCCGATGCCGACGGGCACGATGAACACGCAGTCCTGGCCCTCGACCAGGCCGGTCACGGTGTCGCGATCCAGGTGGTCGTAGTGGTCGTGGGAGATGAGCACCGCGTCCAGCGGCGGCAGCGCCGACAGCGGCGACGGCACCGGATGCAGGCGGGCCGGGCCCACCAGCGGCGACGGCGACACCCGCTCGCTCCACACCGGATCGGTCAGCACCCGGTAGCCGTCCACCTCGACCAGGCAGGTGGCGTGCCCGTACCAGGTCACCGCCAGTTCCCCGGCCTGCTCCGGCAGTTCCGGCGTCACCAGCGGGATGGTCCCGGACGGACGGCCGTTATTGCGCTGGGTGGCCAGCTGATAGAGCAGCTCCAGCGGGGAACCGCTGAGCTGACTGCTCGGTTCGGTGTTGTGGAACTGCCGATTGCGATAAGTGGTCGCCCCGCGCGCGGTCGGCGCGATCGCCGAGATCGACGCCCCCATGGCCGAGGGAATCCCCCATGCCGCCCGAAACACCCAGGAAAGACCGAAAGCGCCCGCCGCCATACCCACCAGTCTGCGCGCATTCTCTCGCGCGCGCCCCCCGTTCATCGGCCCTCGAACTTCGCGGACCGCTTCTCTTGGCGAGCCGCGCGCGCCTCCTGCGCGTCGGCGCTCTGCCAGGCGGCGTCCAGGGCGGCGCTCTGCGCGGCGGTGTCGGGGCCGCGGGTGTCGTCGTCGTTGAAGACCAGCTTCAGATGCCGCAGCGACAGCGGCGCGAGTTCGGCGATCTGCTTGGCCCAGGCCTGCGCGTCGGCCAAGGTCCCGATCTTGTTGGCGAAACCGAAGTTGTAGGCGTCCGCGGCGGGGACCCGCTCGGCGCCCAGCAGAATCGTGCGCGCCGGACCGGCGCCGATCAGCGACGACAGCCGTCGCACGGTCCAACGGTCAACGGAGATACCGAGTTTCGCGGCCGGGACCGCGATGAACGAATCCGGCGACATCACGCGGAGGTCCGAGGCCAGGGCCAGTTGCACGCCCGCACCCAGCGCGCCCCCGTTGATGGCCGCGATCACCGGCACCGGAATGGTCTCGATGGTGCGCAGCATGGCCAGCAGACCGGTCAGGAAGCTGTCCGAATACACCCCGTCCAGATCCGCGCCCGCACTGAAGATCGGACCCTGACCGGTCAGCACGATCACCCGCGCCGACGCCGCGGCCTCCTCGAGGGCCGCGCGCAGGCGGCCGATGAGCTCCTCGTTCAGGGCGTTCCGGCGATCCGGACGCTGCAGTTCGATGGTCACGACCTCGCCATCGCGGCTGACTCCGAGCATCTGTCCCTTCCCCACTGTCCGCCTCATCGGGCTGCCTACCCATGATCTGCCTTCACTGTAGGTGGGCGTACCGTCGGGTCCGTGACCGCAACACCCGATGTCGACATCCTTGTAATCGGCGCGGGACAGGCCGGATTGTCGGTCGGCTACCACCTCAGGCGGCTCGGGCTGCGACCCGAACAGGACTTCCTGATCGTCGACCACTCCCCCGGCGCGGGCGGGGCGTGGCAGTTCCGGTGGCCGTCACTGACATTGAGCACCGTCAACCGGGTGCACGACCTGCCCGGCATGTCGTTCCAGGAGACCCTGCCCGCCGGATCGGACGACGCGCAGGCCGCCACCGCGGTGCCGCACTACTTCGAGCTGTACGAGAAGCGCTTCGACCTGCGCGTGCGCCGGCCCATCTCGGTGACCGTGGTGTGCGACCGCGCCACCGCCGCCACCTGCCCGAACCAGGAGGTCGACGGGCTGCTGCACGCCGAACTGAACCCCGGCGCGACGGTGCGGGCACGCGGACTGGTCAATGCCACCGGCACCTGGGACAAGCCGTTCATCCCCTACTACCGGGGCGCGGAGACCTTCGCCGGACGCCAGCTGCACGCCCACGACTACCCCGCCGCAACGGAATTCGAGGGCAAGCACGTCGTGGTGGTCGGCGGCGGGATCACCGCCATCCAACTGCTGGACGAGATCTCGCAGGTCACCGGCACCACCTGGGTGACCCGCCGCGAACCCGTCTTCCGCTCCGGGCAATTCGCGCCCGAGGACGGGCGGGCCGCGGTGGCCATGGTGGAAGACCGTGTCCGGCGCGGACTTCCACCCGGATCGGTGGTGTCGGTGACCGGGCTGCCCGAGGACGCGCGGGTGCGGGCCATGCGCGCCCGCGGAGCCCTGAAGCGGCGACCGCTGTTCGACCACATCGAACCCGACGGCATCCGCTGGGCCGACGGCAGCTTCCAGCGCGCCGACGTCATCCTGTGGGCCACCGGATTCCGCAGCGCCCTCGACCATCTGGCCCCGCTGCGACTGCGCGGGCCCGGCGGCGGGATCACCATGGGCGGACGCCTCGCCACCCGGGTCGAGGCCGATCCGCGCATCCACCTGATCGGCTACGGGCCTTCGGCCAGCACCATCGGCGCGAACCGCGCGGGGCGAGCGGCGGCCGTCGAGTTGACCTCGTACCTGGGCATTCCGACCCACCGGAACGGCGATCCGGAGAGCTGAAGCGTCAGGCGGGCGCGTCCATATCGAAGAGGTCCGGGTCCGCGCCCTGCCGCGCGCCCTTGTCCAGCCCGGCGATCTGAGTCATCTCCCGGCCGGTCAGCTCGAAATCGAAGATGGCCAGGTTCTCCGCCATCCGCGACGGGGTGTTGGACTTCGGGATGGCCACGTTCCCCAGCTGCATATGCCAGCGCAGGATGATCTGCGCCGGCGTGCGGCCCAGCTTGTCGGCCAGGGCGATGATCACCGAATCGTTGAACTCCGCGCCGCGGCCCAGCGGGCTCCACGCCTCGGTCACGATGCCGTGCGCGGCGTGGAAGGCGCGCAGCTCCGACTGGGCGTAATACGGGTGCAGCTCAACCTGATTGATGGCGGGCACCTCACCGGTCTCGGCCATCACCCGCTCCAGGTGCGCCCGGGTGAAATTCGAGACGCCGATCGAGACGACCCGGCCCTGCCGCTTGAGCGCCTGCAAGGCCCGGAAGGTGTCGACATAGAGATCGGCGGACGGCACGGGCCAATGGATGAGGAACAGGTCGATGGCGTCCAGGCCCAGCCGCTTGGCGCTGGCGTCGAAGGCGCGCAGGGTGGCGTCGTAGCCGTGGTCGGCGTTCCACAGCTTGGTGGTGACGAAGACCTCGTCACGCGGCAGCCCGGACTCGTGGACGGCGCGGCCCACTTCCTCCTCGTTGCCGTAGAAGGCCGCGGTGTCGAGACTGCGGTACCCGAGTTCGAGGGCCTTGACGATGGTGCCGACCGCTTCGCCGCCGTCGACCTTGTAGACGCCGAACCCCAGTTTGGGCATCACCTGGCCATCACTGAGCACGATCGCTGGAATGTCGCTGACCTCGAACCGATATGTCACGATTTCGAAGGTAGAAGCGCAGGTCCGCGGCGTCAACCGAGTGCTCTATACCGAAATCTGCGTGTCGAGCCCCCACGGCAGCAAATAGACAGCTTCGCGTAGGTTCGACGTGACGAGAACTACGTTTGAAGCCCCAGTCGCCGATAGCGCAGGTGCCGGGCGGCGAGCAGCTCCGCCGGGGAGCGAGCGGTCAGACCGGCCAGTTCGCCCGCGATTGCCTCCACCATGCGCAGCGCGAAATCCGCGGGCTCCTCGGCGGCGTCCGGATACTCGTGCACGATCCGGTCCACAATGCCGTCCTCGCGCAGGTCCACCGCCCGAATCCGCTGGGCGGCAGCCAGTTCCGGGGCGTGCCAGGTGTCGCGGTAGACGATCTCGCTCGCGCCCTCCGGCGGCAAGGGGGCCAGCCAGCCATTGGCGGCGGCCAACACCCGATCGGCGGGCAGGAGGGCCAGCGCGCCGCCGCCCGTGCCCTGCCCCAGCAGCACCGAGACGGTCGGGGTGTCCAGGGTGACGAGATCGGCGATGCAGCGGGCGATCTCGGGGGCCAGACCCCGCTCCTCCGCCTCCCTGGACAACGACGCGCCCGCGGTGTCGATCACCAGGACCAGGGGGACGCGCAGTTCGGCCGCCAGATGCATGCTGCGCCGGGCCTCCCGCAGAGCCGCCGGGCCCATGGTGTGCTCAGGCGACTGACCCGCCCGGTCGTGGCCGAACACGATGCACGGCTGACCCCGGAACCGGGCCAGGGCGTGCACCACCGTGCGGTCCAGCTCGCCTTGTCCGGTGCCGGACAACGGAACCCGATCGGTGACGTGGCGCAGCAGCTCACGAATGCCCGGACGATCCCCGCGCCGGGAAATCAACACCGTCTGCCAGGCATGCACCTCGGCGGTGTCCAGCACCGCGATACCGCCGCGCTCCTGCGGACCCGCCAGGAACAAACCCGACCCGAGCGCGGGTGGCAGTGCGTCACCGGCCTTTTCGGGCAGCGGAGCCGGACCGTCGCACAACACGGTGAGCGCCCGATGCACGATGCGACGGAACACCGACACCGGCACGACACCGTCGATAACGCCGTTGCGGTAAAGGTTTTCGGCGGTCTGCACGCCCTCCGGGAACTGTTTCCCGTACAGCGCCTTGTAGACCCGCGGCCCCAGAAAGCCGACCAGCGCCCCCGGTTCGGCGAATGTCATGTGCCCCAACGATCCCCACGACGCGAACACCCCGCCCATGGTGGGATCGCGCAGATACACCAGATACGGATGCCCCGCCGCCTTGTGCACGGCCAGCGCCCCCGCCACCTTCACCATCTGCACGAAAGCGACTGTGCCCTCCTGCATTCGGGTCCCGCCGGAGGTCGGTGACGCGAGCAGCGGCAAGCCCAGCCCGGTCGCGCGCTCCACCGCGGACACGATCCGCTCGGCAGCGGCCACCCCGATCGACCCCGCGAGAAACGCGAACTCGCACGCGACCACGGCAACGCGCCGTCCGCGCAGCAACCCCTCCCCGGTGAGCACCGCTTCATCGGTGCCCGCCGTTGCCGCGGCAGCCAGCAAATCCTCGCGATACCCGGGCGACGCCGCCACCGGCACCGGTGGCCGATCCCAGCTCACGAAGGAACCGGGATCCAGCAATTCGCCCAGCAACTCCCGCGCCGTGATCGTCACGGCGCGAGCTTATAGCCTGCGCGGCTCAGTAACCCTGAACGACCTTGCGCAGTGCGTACTCGGTGACCGCGACCAGAGCCTGCTTCACCGGCTCCCGGCGACGGGCGTCGATCGAGAGGATCGGCACGTCCGCGGGCACCGCCAGCGCCTGACGGATGTCCTCCACCGGATACCGTGGCGCATCATCGAATTCGTTGATGGCCACCAGGAAGGGTAGGTTGCGCGCCTCGAAGTAATCGACGGCGGCGAAACTGTCCTCCAGCCGGCGGGTGTCGACCAGGACCACCGCGCCGATGGCGCCCTTGATCAGGTCGTCCCACATGAACCAGAAGCGGTACTGGCCCGGCGTACCGAACAGGTACAGCACCAGGTCATCGGCCAGGCTGATGCGGCCGAAGTCCATGGCCACCGTGGTGGTGGCCTTCGACGGGACCCCGGTCAGGGAGTCCACGCCGACACTGGCATTGGTCACCAAAGCCTCGGTGCGCAGCGGAACGATCTCCGACACGGCACCGACCAGGGTGGTCTTGCCGACACCGAAACCACCGGCCACGACGATCTTGGCCGACGTGGGCTTGCTGGTGCGCGTGTCGACCTGTGTCGTCGAATCAAATACGCCGGAGTCCACTGAGAACCCTTTCGATCAGCTCGCGACGTTCATCGTCGCTGGAATCGTCTTTCAATGTCGCCGATACCCGCACATGGCCTGCATCGATGAGGTCGGCAACCAGCACCCGCGCGACCCCGAGCGGGATGCCCAGGCGCGCGGCTACTTCGGCAACCGACGGCGATTCTCTGCACAACTCCACGATTGACGTCTCGATATTGGTGAGTTCGAACTGCCGCTCGAGGGCGACCGGATGCGATGCGACGAGCGCCTCCAAGGCGAGCTCCACCTTCGGCCGGGTGCGACCGGCCGTCAGTGAATACGGGCGAACCAGGCTCGGTTCGGCGCTCCCAACGCGTTCGTTGTCTATGTCCATCCCGCCATCAGGAACCCATCGTGACGCGAGGTGTGGCCTGAACCGTCTGGCCCACTCGCTCGACCAACAAAGCCATCTCGTATCCGACCTGACCGATGTCACACGACGTATTCGTCAGGACCGCCAGATACGAGCCGTCACCGACAGCCATGAGCAGCAGATAGCCGTGTTCCATCTCGACCACCGACTGCAACACGGTGCCGCCCTCGAACAAGTTCGACACACCCACCGAGAGGCTCGCGAGCCCCGCGGTCACAGCGGACAGCTGTTCGGCACGGTCCACGGGCAGCTGCGCGCTCGCGGCCATCAGCAGGCCGTCGGCGGATACCAGGACCGCGTGCGCAACGCCGGGAACCTCATTGGCGAAATTCGAAACCAGCCAATCCAGCTGACGCTTCGTACCACCTAGATCGGGGTTCATCGGTCTCCTTTATCTCCGGTTAGGTTCATAGCTTGCATCGCGCGGCCATCCCGGACGCCCTTCTGGTGGCGACTCAGACTTGACCTGATGGATTCTGGGTCTCGGTGGGCCGCCTTGTCAGCGTTTCCGTTCACACCGCCGGGCACAAGTCGGTTACCCGGATCGCGTTGCGGCAGACCGGCGGCCGTCCGCTTCTCCGGCGCCGATTGGCTGACCCGGTGCGCGGCCTGCCAGCCCTCGTCGCCCGGTGATTCGAAGGACGAGGCCACCTGGGACCGGTCGGCATTCGGATCCGAGAGCCACGCCGACATCATCTCCGCGAAGATCGGCGTGCCGCCCATGATCGAGTCACCGGGGGCGTCCGTCGGCTGCAAACGCGTCTGGAAGAACGACGCCGCCTTGGCCGGGTTCGACCGGAAGCTGTGCCGTCCTGGCTCCTTGACGTCGTCACCGTGCTGCGCCGCTCCACCACTCTGCGCTAGACCGACACCCGGAATCGGCGACGGACGCTGCGGCAACACCGAACCCGGATCCCGCTGCGGCAGACCGGTAGCGCCGCGCTGCGGCAAGCCACCGTCCCGCTGCGGCAGCGGGTCGTTCAACGGATCACGCTGCGGGAGCGGACCACTCAGCGGATCGCGCTGAGTCAGACCACCCGAGAGCGAATCGGCACCCGCGGCGGCCGGGCGCTGCGGCTGACCGGCACCCGGACCACGCTGCGCCGCTCCACCTCCCAGCGCTTGACCACTACCGGAATCCCGCTGCGGCAGACCGTTCGGGCCACGCTGCGGCAGACCACCCGGGCCACGCTGGGGCAGACCGCCCGCGTTCGAATCACGCTGCGGCAGACCACCGGGAGCGGCATTCCGCTGGGGCAGGCCACCATCACGCGGGGCGAGACCGTCCCGCGGACGCAGACCCTGCTTGTCCGAATCCTGTGCGGCAAGACCATTGGCCCCGTCGCGCTGCGGCGCGGCACCCCGCTGCGGGAGACCACCCGGCGCTCCCGGACCACGCTGCGACGGAGCGCCATTGGCACCGGGCTGACGGGTCGGCAGACCACCCGCGGCCGAATCACGCGGCGGCAGACCACCAGCAGCGGAGTCACGCGGCGGGAGACCACCGGCAGCGGAGTCACGCTGCGGCAGACCACCGGCAGCAGGCTCACGCTGCGGCAGACCACCGGCAGCAGGCTCACGCTGCGGCAGACCACCGGCGGCAGGCTCACGACGGGTCGGACCCGAATCCGCTCCACGCGGCGCGGGAGCACCGTTCGCACCCGGCTCCGCTCCGCCACCCCGCGCTTGCTGCGGCATTCCGCCAGGAGCGGAACGCTGCGGCTGACCCAGCCCGGCCTCACGGCCGGGGGCGCCATTGGCGCCCGGCTGACGGGTCGGCAGACCGCCCGGCCCGGCCGGAGCCGCGCCCGGCGCGGATTCCGCTCCGCCTCCCCGCGCTTGCGACGGCGGAAGTCCCACAGAGGGATTGCGC
>NZ_JBHWHH010000232.1:0-8862 GCF_042732555.1 Nocardia sp. NPDC059764 | reverse complement strand
CGAGCGCCTCGGTCAGGTGCTCGATCTTGGCCGGGAAGTTCGCGACGAAGGATTGCAGGCCAACGGGATTCGGCGGATTCGCCAGCACCATCCGCATGACGGCGGTCGCCTGCTCGGTGAGGTCCTCCCACTGTTCCACCGTCAGGCCCGACCGCTCGACGGCCGCGCGCAGATTGTCGGCGGTCACCAGATGGCTCTGGTCCGACCGGTCCGCCCACGGGAGCGGGAATTCGGGCTCACCCACGGATGCCGTGGTGATATCCCAGATGGCCAGCAGGCCACCGGTATCCAGCACCCGATACGCCTCGCGGTAGAGACCGTCCTTGTCGGCGATGTTCATCTGCACGTGCTGGCTGAAGATCGCGTCGAAGCTGTTGTCCGCGAACGGCAGATCGGTGACGTCGCCCTGCCGCACCGTGATCCGATCATCCAGTCCGACCAGCTTGTTGATCCATCGCGCCGTCTCGCAGTAGTCCTCGGTCAGGTCCACGGTCGTGACCCGGCAGCCCCGGCTGTCGGCGATGAATCGCGCGGTCCCGCCGATCCCGCTGCCGGCATCCAGCACCCGTGATTCCGCGGTGAGTCCCGCGAGCTCCACCAGCGCGCCCGTGGCGATCCGGCCCATGGTGTGAAAGTCCTCCACCAGCGTGAGATCGGTGAGCCGCAGTTCGTCGAGGTTGCATCCCGCCGCGACCAGGGCATTCTCGATACCTGTCCGGGAGACGCCGGACCGGTAGGGGGTCTCGATCGAAATATCGTTCATGTCAGCGCCCTTCCTTCGAAGGCGGGTCGGCCAATGAGTAATCAGCCAATGCTTACAACTTCGAGTATGCGACCGTTTCGGCTCCTCCGCCAGGGATCCGCGACAGCAGCCCTGACTCACCCCTCGCGCCCGGCTCTCGAGATTCTCTCAGCGAAGGCATGGCAACCTCGATGACATGCCGTCCACACCGCCCGCGCCGAAGGAGACAGCGCCGACGTCACCACCGGCCGACTACACGCTCACCGGTGTGTTCATCGCGTCCGTGCTGGCGGCGATCATCATCGCCCTCACCTGCGAGGTGATCTGGTCCCACGGCCCCGCCGGTCCCGATGCGACCTGGTTGCGGTGGTTCATCGACCACCGCACCGACACCTGGACCACGGTCGCGAAGGCGATCAGCGCGGCGGGCGGCACCACGTCGGTCGCGGTCTACTCGACGCTGGCCTGTCTGTTCCTGGCCTGGCGCAGGTATTGGGACCGGGCGGTGCTGGTCGCCGTGACCTCGACCGGGGCGGGCCTGATCGTCTTCTTCGGCAAACTCCTGATCGGGCGCGACCGCCCGCCGGTGGTCGATCACCTCGTCACCGAGACGAACCACTCCTATCCCTCCGGCCATGCCCTCGGCTCGACGGTGGTGATCGGGATCCTGGTGGTCGTCGCACTGCCCTGGCTCCGACCGGTCGCCAGGCTGGTGCTGACCGCGCTCGCCGCCCTGTTCGTGCTCGCCGTCGGTTTGTCGCGTCTCTACCTGGGCGTGCACTGGCCGACGGATGTGCTGGCCGGATGGCTGATCGGCGCGTGCTGGCTCACGATCTGCCTGACCCTGAGCCCGCTGACCCGCCTGGTGACCGACCGGCTGCCCGGCCGGGACTGAAACCTACCGGGGGACCGGGGTTCCGGCGGACCAGATCCGGTGGATACGCGTCGTCGCGGTGATATCGGTGAGCGGATCCCCCTCGAGCAGAACGAGATCGGCGCGCAGCCCCGGGGCGACCGCCCCGCGATCCGCGAGACCGAATCGTTCGGCGGGCCCGGCCGTCGCGGCGTGCAGGGCCTCGGCGGGGGAGAGCCCGGCCGCGACCAGCAGTGCGAGTTCGTGGTGCAGACTCGCCCCGAACGCGGGATTCATGGGGACACTGGGATTGGCGTTGGCGTCGGTGCCCGCGAGGATCGGGATGCCCGCGGCGTGCATGGCGGCGACCGAGGCCAGGCAGGCGCCGAACCCGTCGGGGAAGCCCCGGACCGCGGCCATCCCTTCCATCATGGTGAGGGTGGGGACGACGATCGTGCCCTCGGCGGCGAGGCGCTCGATGGTTGCGGCTGGGAGCGGATTGCCCGCGGGGACATGGGTGATGACGTCCGCGCCCGCGTCCAGGGCCATGGTGTACGCGCCGGGGGTGGCCGCGTGCGCGATCACGAGCAGGCCGCGTGCGTGGGCCTCGGCCACGACGGCCTTGCTCCCGGTTCGGGTTGTGCGGCAGCGCGATCGGATCGACGGCCTCCGGTTCAGCGGCGGCGGGGCAGCAGCCGGCGGGAGACGTGGGCGGTCAGGTCCTCGGCGATCGGCGGCACCGGCGCGGTGGGGCGCGCGGGTGGCGGCGGGGCCGAGCGGGCGTCGCCGGAGATCCGGATGAGCAGCGCCAGAATGATGTAGTTGGCCAGCAGTGAGGAACCGCCGTAGGACATGAACGGCGTGGTCAGACCGGTCAGCGGAATCAGTTTGGTGACACCGCCGACCACCACGAACAACTGCCAGCCGATGGAGAACGCCAGCCCGCCGCCCAGCAGTTTGCCGAACGCGTCGCGGGTGGTGAGGGCGGCGCTGAAACCGCGCACGCACAGGATCAGGAACAGCGCCAGCACTCCGGCCAGCCCGGCCAGTCCGAGCTCCTCGCCGATGGTGGAGATGATGAAGTCGGTCTTGGCGAACGGCACGTCCTGCGGCCGGCCATTGCCCATGCCGGTGCCGATCAGTCCGCCGGTGCCCATTCCGAACAGGCCCTGCGAGATCTGGTATCCCGTCGTGTAATACGTGGCCAGCGGGTCCTGCCACACCTGGACGCGCACCCGCACGTGCGCGAACAGCCCGTAGGCGATGATCGCGCCGACCGAGAACATGGCCAGCCCGATCAGCAGCCACGACGCCCGCCCGGTGGCGATGTACATCATGGCCAGCACGGTCCCGAACACCAGCAGCGAGAAGCCGAGGTTCTTCTCGTACACCAGTACCAGCACCGCGACGAAGGTGACCAGCAGCAGCGGGGCCAGATCGCGTAGGCGCGGGAAGGTCATGCCCAGGAGGCGTTTACCCGCCGTGGTGAACAGGTCCCGGTTGGCGACCAGGAACGCGGCGATGAAGATGATCAACAGCACCTTGGCGAACTCACCGGGCTGAATCGAGAAGCCGCTGATCAGAATCCAGCTCTTGCCGCCGTTGACCTCACTGAAGCGGGACGGCAGCAGCGCGGGGATGAGCAGCAGGACCACCCCGGTCAGCCCGCAGGTGTAGCCGTACCGGGCGGGTTTGGTGTGATCGGACACCAGGGCCAGCACCAGCACGAACAACGCCATGCCCAACCCGGTCCAGATCAGCTGGTGCGCCGAATCCGAGGAGGGGATCGGCTTGCCCGTGTGCGCGGCCTGCGCCGCCTCCGCCCGGTCGAGCCGGTCGATGAGAACCAGCCCGATCCCGTTGAGCAACACCACGCACGGCAATAACACCGGATCGGCCGCGGGCGCCCACCGCCGCACGGCCAGATGCGTGACCAACACGAACACGGTGAAGACGACCAGCGCTCGAATGCTCTGCCCGTCGAACCCGCTGCCGGTGGTGGAGGTCATGGCCAGATACGCGAATCCGGTCAGCGCCAGCGCCGCCGCGCACAGTAGCAATTCGGCGTTGCGCGGAACCCGTCCGCTCGACCTCGCCGGGGCAGGGCTGTGCCGAATTGCGCTCACACCGAACAGTATCGCGCGCGATACCGGATCAGGAGCCAAAGCAGCAGGGCTTCCGCGATCGCCGTGAACACGGTCAGGAATTGGCTGAAATAACTGGCCAGCACGGTCACCACGGTGAGCGACAGGATGTTGGACCAAATGCCCAGTCGGACACCGATATCCACCCGGCCGCGCATCCACCGCGGGCGGCGTACCAGGCGACCAGCACCACACGCTCGCCGAGCACGGGATCCACCGTGACACAGATCCGGCCGCGCCGGTGCCGAACCGGAGCAGCGCGACGGTGAACCGAAACGGGTCGTGGATCGTGTCAGCGGGACCAGCGTGCGAGCAATCGAGGTCGCGATGAGTATCGATCATGTTGGACGCCGGGAGGTCGTCGTCGCCGCGGGGATGGTGTTGGTGGCGGCCGCGTGCACGAAACAGCGGGGTCCGTCACCCGGTACCACCGGTGGGGCGGCGGCGAGCGCGACCGCCGCGCCACCGGCCCCCACGACCGGCTCGCCCGCACCGGCCGCCCCCGAACCGCCCGCCGCCGAGCCCGGTCCCGCGCCATTGAACGGCACGGTGCTGGCCGGAACCGCCGATGTGCCGGTCGGTGGGGGCGTGATTCTCGGCGACACCGTCGTCACGCAGCCGAATGCCGGGAACTATCTCGCGTTCTCGACGGTCTGCCCGCATCTGGGCTGCGCGGTGAACTCGGTCTCCGGTGGCGTGATCAATTGTCCCTGTCACGGAAGCCAATTCGGGCTGGACGGGTCGCTGGTGCGGGGGCCCGCCACGCGCGGGCTGGCGCAGCGTGAGGTGAACGTGCGCGACGGGCAGTTGATCGCCGGGCCCGCGCCCGCGCCGCCGGTCGCCCCGGCCGTGGAGCAGGAGCAGCCGCAAACGGCCGAGCCCGCACCGGTGACCGTCACCGAGCCGGGTGCGCCCGACAATGCCATCGCCCGGACCGGTGACATTCCGGTGGGCGGCGGGGTGATCGTGGGCAATACCGTTGTGACACAGCCGAGTGCGGGCAGCTTCGTCGGCCTGTCGGTGATCTGCACGCACCTGGGTTGCGCGGTCAACGACATCTCGGGTGGCACCATCAACTGCCCCTGCCACGGCAGCAAGTTCAACCTCGACGGCTCGGTCGCTGCTGGACCTGCCACCCGGTCCCTCGACGGCCGTCAGGTGAGCGTGCAGGGCGACTGGGTGGTGTCGGGCGCGGGGGATCCGAATGCCCCCATCCCGCCGCCGAAACCCTGGTGGTGCGAGATCGTTCCGCCGGGTTGCCTGGGCTGCTGACCCCCGCGGTCAGTACGGTTGCGCGGTCGAGTTCCAGCTCGCGGCCAGCTCCGCGGCGGCCGCGCGCGGGAAGGAGACGTGCGTGGCGTCGCCGTCGGAGGTGTAGCGCTCGGCCGGGTCGGCCGCCAGCCGGTCGAGCCAGTACCCGGAGTCGAAGGCGACGGGGCTGCGGCCGGAGCGGATTCGGGGGATGCCCGCCGGGTCCAGGGCCGCGGTGAAGGGCGAGGCGGCCGGGTTGGCGCCGACCAGCAGGACGCCGCCGAACCGGTAGGGCGTGCCGTCCCAGCTGCCCGCGCGGGCCAGGCCGTGGTCGGCGGGATAGACGCCGAGCGGCAGGGCCATGGACCGGATGGTGGTGCCGGGGGCGGAGGTGGTGATGGCGCGGATGTTCTGGACCAGTTCGCGTTGCACGTCGGCGGGCGGCAGCTGGCCCAGATTGGCGTGGGTGGCGGTGTGCGCGCCGATGTCGTAGCCGTGGCGGACCAGCCAGGGCAGGGCGCGGGCGTCCTCGCCGAAGGGTTCGTTGTTGATGTAGAAGGTGGCGGTGGCCGCGAAATCCGGGTGGCGGGAATGGAATTGCTCGAGCAGGCCGACGGCGCAGTCGGGGGTCGGGTCGCCGGCCGGGGTGAGGGTCAGCTGGCTGCCGGTGGAGTCGTCGAAGGTGAGGACCACCGGATGGGTGCCCGCGGGTAGGTCGATGACGCCCGACAGGTACTCGGTGATGGTGATCGGGCGGTAGCCCTCGGCGTGGAGCCGCTCCAGTTCGGCGGTGAATTTCGCCGGGGTCTGGTCGTATTCGCCGGTGGGCGCGGCTTCGACGCGGTGGTACATGAGGATGGGAATCTGGCCCAGCTCATTGGCGGCGACCGCGGCCGGATCCGGCGGCCTGGCCGCCGCCGGGGGTGGGGTGGGCGTGGCCGCCGGGCTCGGAGCGGTGGATCCTCCGCACGCGGTGGCGGTCGCGCACAGCAGCGCCGCCGTGACCATTCGCAGCATGGTCGACGCCTTCATCGCCGCAACGCTACGCGGCGGCAACGGTTTTGACGTGATCTCGGCGAAAATCGGACGTTGTTCGCACCCAGGCGAGATAGTGATGCCCAACAGCCGTCTGTGGAAGTTGGTGTCTAGGTTGCTCATGCGACTCCGGTCGATCCGCCGTCGGCGGTCCGCCCTGCTCGCGATCGGCGCGGTGTTGTGCCTGGTGCTCGCGGGCGTGGTGTTCGTCTTCGGCCGCAGCCGCCCCTCGGCCGCCGTCCAGCCGCCAACTCTGGAACTCGCGCCGACCCCCGCCGCCACCTCCTACCGGGACCCGGTGCTGGTGCGCGGCAAGGCGATCGGCGCCAAGCAGGTCGCCATCGGCGACCAGTCGGTGCGTCCCGGCCCGGACGGCTCCTTCGAGATCCGGCTGCCGCACGGTCCGGTCGACGCCACGGTGGTGGCGACCGGTGCGGCGGGGGACACCGTCGTCAGCCCGGTGAAGGTCGAGGTGACGCTGCCGCGCATCCGCGCCGTCCACGTCACCGCCTACGCGTGGGCCTACGACCCGATGCGGGAGGCAGTGCTGGATCTCGCCCGCCAGGGCCGCATCGACACCGTGCAGCTCGACATCAAGGACGAGGACGGCATGATCGGCTACGACTCGCAGGTGCCGTTGGCCCGCGAATCCGGCGCCGCCACCACGATTTACGACGCCCCGGCCGCGCTGAAGCAACTGCACGACATGGGGTTGAAGGTGATCGGCCGCATCGTCGCCTTCCGCGATCCGACCGTGGCCGTGTGGGCCTGGCGCAACGGCCACCCCGACTGGGTGATCCAGAACGCGGGCGGCCAGCCGTACTCCAGCGGTTACGGCGCGATCGCGTTCACCAACTTCGCGAGCCCCGAGATCCGGTCCTACAACCGTGATCTCGCCGTCGAAGCGGCCGAGCTCGGCTTCGATGGCGTCATGTACGACTACATCCGCCGCCCCGACGGCGGGCTCGGCGGCATGCGGTTCCCGGGGCTCACCGAATCCCCGTCGGACTCGATCGCCAACTTCCTGCGCGCCTGCCGGGAGCCGATCCATCAGGCCGGTGCGTCGTTGAGCGCCGCCGTGTTCGGTATCGCCGCCACCCGGCCCGACGAGATCGCCCAGGACATTCCGGCGATGGCGCGCTACTCGGACTTCCTGGCGCCCATGCTGTATCCGTCGCACTGGCACGCCGGGGAATACGATGTCGCGAGCCCGAACTCGCAGCCCTACGACATCGTGTTCCGGTCCCTGCAGGACTTCCGGGCGCGCACGGCGGGGACCAGCGCGCAGGTGATTCCGTGGCTGCAGGACTTCAGTCTGGGCGTCTCCTACGGGGACGAGCAGGTGAAGGCGCAGATCGACGCCACCTTTGCGGCGGGGTACAACGGGTTCTTCCTGTGGAACCCCGCGGTCACCTACCACCCCGGGGCGATGGTCCCCAACTAGCCCGTGGTCAGCCCCGGTTCAGTGTCGCGCCGAGCGGGGCCACGGTGAGCTGGGATCGGGTGGCCTGCACGGTCACCTCGAAAACCGGCGTGCCCGTGAGGGGTCCGTTCACGAAGCCCGCCAGTTCCGGGTTACCGGCCGGGTCGGCGTCGCGGACGTCGAGTGCGCCTTCGAGTTCGCGGGGATTGTCGTCCAGTCCGGCGGCGCGCGGCAGCAGTCGCAGGCCGTCGGTGGTGTAGAGCTGCACGGGGTAGTCGCGGCCGGTCGGTGGGGTCAGCGTGGCCGGGTGTTTGGTCTGCGCCCAATCGAAGTCGTCGAAACGCAGGTTCCAGCGGCCCGGCAGGACGCCCTGGAAGGTGATGGCTGTCGCCGGGTTGAACCGCTCGGTCAGCTGATCCGGCGCCGACGGCAGCGGCCCCTGGTCCTGCCAGGTGTACCGCCCCGGAATGTGATTGGACCCCGCCATATCCAGGTCGTACCTACGCGTGAACATGTCCCCGTACCGGTTCATCACGAACGTCACCGACCCGGACGCCGACAGCGACTCCGACACGAACCGCCCACCCATCGGCCCGCCGATCTCATAGCTCAGATCCGCCGGCAGCCACGGATCCTGATACGTGATCCGAGACCCGTCCTGCGACAAGGCGACCAACTCGACCAGCCCCGCCGTGGTCGGATGGTCGTACCCCTTCGCATCCTCGAAACTCTTCGACATCCGATGACTGATCGCCCACCGACACCGCGGTGACCTGCCCGTCCAAACACCCGGGTGCCGGCACCTTCCGCCACGTCCCCCCAGACTTCCGAGGCCGCGTGTACAACGACCCGTCCCGCAGCACAACCTCCGCGAAACGGTTGAAACCCTGTGTCCCATCCCGCAACTCGACCCGCGGCGGGAAACTCACGCCCTCGGGCGCACCAGGCAGATCATCAAACTCCGCCACCCCCCGAACACTCGGCAACGGCAGAAACAACCTCGGCAACGGCGGAATCACCTGCAACGTAACGACAGCCGGCACACACCCCAACGGCCGACTCCCAACCCCCACATCCCCCCTCGCGACACCCCCGCCACCCAGCACCACCACCCCCACGGCAACCGCCGCAGCCGCCGACCCCAACCCCGAGTGCCCCGTCATCCGTGCAATCCAACCCACCACTTCCCCCGAAAGACCCACCTTTACCAGGCGATTTGCACACCCCCAACCCCCATGGTGTACCTTCGTCCAGTCGCCGGGTAATCCCAGCGACAACCGCAAGGGGCTATGGCGCAGCTGGTAGCGCACCACACTGGCAGTGTGGGGGTCAGGGGTTCGAGTCCCCTTAGCTCCACCAATCGTGTCATTGCACGAACCGACTCCATTGGGGC
The DNA here is from genome assembly GCF_042732555.1 of Nocardia sp. NPDC059764. NCBI lineage: Bacteria > Bacillati > Actinomycetota > Actinomycetes > Mycobacteriales > Nocardiaceae > Nocardia > Nocardia sp. NPDC059764. The sequence continues at coordinate 21 of NZ_JBHWHH010000232.1, read as the reverse complement.
TGGTACCGCAGAAGCGGTACC
>NZ_JBHWHH010000231.1:0-8996 GCF_042732555.1 Nocardia sp. NPDC059764 | reverse complement strand
ACCGGCTTCAATTGGCCGCGCCCCGACCACTTCCGGATCGTGACGCTGCCGCACGCCGATGAGCTCGAAGCGATCATCGAGCGCATCGGCCGCTTCCTGGCGACCTACCAGCAGTAGCGATCCACCGAGTGGCACATCGCAGCATGTGCCACTCGGTGGATCAGACGGGCCGGCCGGCCGTCATGCCGCCGTCGACGACGAATTCGGCGGCATTGCAGTAGCTGGATTCCTGGCTGGCCAGGAAGACGACCACATCGGTGACTTCCTGGGGCGTGCCGAGCCGGGCCAGGGGATTGGCCGCGCGATCGGCGGTGGTGCCCTCGGGCACCCCGATCATCGGGGTCAGGATCCCGCCCGGGTGCACGGAATTCACCCGAACCCCGTGCGGGGCGAGCTCGATCGCCGCGGACTTGGTCAGCCCGCGCACCCCGAACTTGGAAGCGGTGTAGGCGTGCGCGCCCGGCACGCCCTGGATCCCGGCGGCGGAGGAAATGTTCACCACCGACGCGGGCCGCGCCGCCACCAGGGCGTCACGGGCGGCGGTCAGGCCCAGGAACGGGCCCGTCAGATTGATGGAAAGCGCGCGCTGCCACTGTTCTTCGGTGTATTCGCCGAGCGGTCCGAAGTCGAGGATGCCGGCGTTGTTGACCAGCACGTTCAGCTTGCCGAACCGTTCGACGGCCGTGTCCACCGCGACCCGCCAGTCGGCGGCGCTGGTCACGTCGAGATGGACGAACGCCGCCGCGTCACCGAGTTCGGCGGCCAGCTTCGTCCCCGCCTCGTCGGAGATGTCGCCGATGAGCACCGAGGCGCCCTCGGCCACGAACGCGCGCGCGTGCGACGCGCCCATGCCCGATGCGCCGCCACTGATCAGGGCTACCCGCCCGTCGAGCCGTCCGCTCATGCCGTGTCCATTCGAGCCTGTGCGGAGCCCTCCATGGGTACGCTCGGCTGCAGCCTCCGGGCTCGACCCGCTCATGCTCGTTGCCTTCCGTCGAAATCGATGATGGTCCGCTCCGGCCGGAACACGCAGCGGGTGGAGGTGTAGATGGTGGGCATGCACTTGTTGCAGTGCACGCAGGCCGACTGGGTGCCCGCCTCGGATTGGATGCGCCGCAACAGGTCCGGTTCGCGCAGCAGCGCCCGGCCCATGGCGACGAACTCGAAGCCCTCGGCGCGGGCCAGGTTCATGGTGTCCAGATTGGTGATGCCGCCCAGCAGGATCAGCGGCAGGGACAGTTCCCGGCGGAACTGGCGGGCCCGCTCCAGCAGGTACGCCTCCTGATACGGGTACTCCTTGAGGAAGGCGCGCCCGACCACCTTGAAACCGAGCCGCGCCGGACCGGGCAGGACCTCGGCGAATTCCTTGCGCGGCGCGTCGCCGTGGAACAGCAGCATCGGGTTGAGCAGGGAACTGCCCGCGGTCAGTTCGAGCGCGTCGAGCGCGCCGTCGGCCTCGAGCCAGGTGGCCACCTGCACGCTCTCGGGGATGGTGAGCCCGCCGCGACGGCCGTCCTCCATATTGAGTTTGGCGGTCACCGCGAGCCGGTCGCCGACGGCTTCTCGGACGGCGCAGGCGATTTCGCGGGCCAGCCGGGCCCGATTGACCAGCGGCCCGCCCCAGCGGTCGCCGCGCCGGTTGAGCAGCGGGCTCAGGAACGAGCTGACCAGGTAGTTGCGGCCGAAATGGATTTCGACGGCGTCGAATCCAGCTTGCTCGGCCAGCAGCGCGGCCTGCGCGTGGGCTGTGATCAGTTCGCGGATCTCGGCGTCGCCGGGCACCTTCATGGCCTTCATGCTCAGCGGGCTGAACAGCGGGCTCGGCGCGAGCGCGGGCGCTCGGTTGGAGGCGGCGTTGGCGACCGGTCCGGCATGCCCGATCTGGGCACTGGCGGCCGCGCCCTCGGCGTGCACGGCGTCGGTCAACTCCCGCAGTCCGGCAACGGCTTCGGGTCGCATCCAGATCTGGTGGCGGTCGGTGCGCCCGCCCGGCGCGACCGCGCAGTAGGCGACCGTGGTCATGCCGACCCCGCCCGCGGCGACCTCGCGATGGAAGTCGATGAGTTCGGGGGTGACCAGCGCCTCGGGGGTGCGGCCCTCGAAGGTGGCGGCCTTGATCACCCTGTTGCGCAAGGTGATCGGGCCGAGTTTCGCCGGTGCGAAGATGTCGTTCATGGTTGTTCTCCCGATGCGGTGAGTCCGGCCACCACGAAGGTGCGCAGGGCCGTGAGCGCCGATTCCGGCATGCCGTGATCCTCGATCTCGGGTGCGCCGAATCGCATGATGATCAGGTCGAAGGCCAGCATCCAGCGCTGCGCGGCCTGGCCCCGGGACAGTTCCGGCAGCAGCGGCGCCCAGGAGTCCATCTGGAACCACGGCCCACGCCAGGTGGTCAGATGCCGTCCCAGGACGAAGCGGGCCAGCAGCCGTAAGTGCAAGCGCCCCAGCGGATCTTCGGCCAGGGTGACGAACGGCGCGAGGATGGCGTCCACCACCGCGGGCACCGAATCACGCCCGCCCCGCGCCCCGGACAGGCCCTCGGCCCACAGCGGCCCGAGCCGACCCTCGATGAGCGCGCCGACCAGCGCCTCCTTGGACCCGAAGTGGTAGTGCACGGCCGCCGGATTGGCCCCGGCCGCCGCGCACACCGCCCGCACCGAGACCTCGTCGTACGGCTCGGTCAGCAGCAGTTGCTCCGCGGCGGCGATCAGCCGTTCCCGCGTTCCCGCGGACACCTTCTCGACCATGCCAAGCAGTGAAACACGGTTCCATCAGTATTTCAATCAGTGATTGAAATACTGATGGAAAGGATCCCGGTGAGCGGCTACTCGCTCTGCGCCCACGCGGCGACGGGCAGCGTCAGATAGACGCCGATCGTGGCGTCGACGAACTTCTCGATATCGGCCAGCAGCCGGTCACAGCGTTCCTGCCGGTTGTCGGCGCGGCTCGCGAAGTACTTCGACCGGATCTCGATGACCACGTCCAGCCCGGACCGGTCGAACTTGCCCAATGGCCGGAAACGGATCTCCACGTCCCCGGGCTGCAGATCCCCGTCATAAGGCTCCTCGGGGCATTCGACCGCCTGGGACACCAGGTGCGGCAGCCATTTGCCCAGTTCCCGCAGGACCGTCTCCGGCAGTTCGGCCTTGTGGGTCACCTCGACGAGGGGCATCGCCTCAGTCTATGGATCGAGATTCAGCGGGCGTCGAGGATGCGCCGGACCGGGGGGCAGGAGGTGCGGACGCTGGCGATGATCTGCTTGGCGTGGTCGGCGGCGAGCTCGCCGGTGGTGCCGCGGTCGGCGAGGATGGCCAGCACCAGCAGGGCGTTCTTGGGGCCGGTGAAGGCGAAGGTGTAGATCGAGTAGGTGGTCGTGGTGCAGCCGGCCGGGTCGGGCTTCCAGCTGCCGGAGGTCTCCACCTGCTGGCCGGCGATGCCGCTCTTGGTGGTCACCGCGGTGGACGCGCCCGCTGCGCCGCCGGACTTGTCCATATAGCCGCCCTGGGCGGAGATCTTCGCGATCTTGACCGCGGCCGCGGCCGGATCGCTGCCGTCGGCGCGGGTGACGTAGGCGAGCGACCGGTACGCCGAGCCGGGGCAGTAGCCGCCGCCCTCGGTGGCCTTGCCGTGCCCGATGAACGTGCCGTCGATCCCGGTCTGCGGCACGGTGTCGGCCGGATCGCCCACGGTCCAGCCGCTCGGCACGTCGTAGCTGACGCCGTAGGCCGGCACGACCACCGTCCCCGCGCCCGGCTTGGGCGCACCGGACTTGGACGGCCCGGTCGACGGTCCTCCGGGGCGGTTGGTGGGAGCCGGGCCCGGGGTGATACTGGGCGCGGCGGTGGTGGAGCTCGACGAGTCCCGGGTCAGCGCGTACGCCGCGATCCCGCCGCCGACGACCACGATCACGGCCACGACGGCGGCCAGCACGATCCAGGTCCGATTGCCTCCGCCGCCCGGCATGGGCTGCGGCTGGCCGTACCCCGGAACGGGCTGCTGGCCAAGGTAATTCGGTGCCGACTCCTGACCTGGGTACGCACCGGACGGGTAGCCGGGAACGGGCTGGCCTGGGTAGATCGCCGTCGGATCCTGCCCCGGGTATCCCGGAATCGGCTGCTGCCCGGGGTAGACCGCAGTCGGTTCGTAGCCGGGCTGGTTCGGGACCGGTGCTTGCCCGGGGTAGACCGCAGTCGGTTCGTAGCCGGGCTGGTTCGGGACCGGTGCTTGCCCGGGGTAGACCGCAGTCGGTTCGTACCCAGGATGATTCGGGACCGGTGTGTGGCCGGGGTGCACTGCCGTGGGCTCGTAGCCGGGCTGGTTGGGCACGGGGTTCTGGCCGGGGTACACGGCGGTCGGTTCGTAGCCGGGGTGATTCGGGACGGGCGCTTGCCCAGGGTGGACGGCCGGGTCGTAGCCCGGGTGGACCATGGTCGGGTCCGGCGTTATCGGCTGGTGCCCAGGGTAATTCGTGGTCGGCTGCTCGCCCCAGACGCGGTTCGGGTCCTGCGGGGCGGGCGCGGGCGTCGCCGGGCTGTCGGGGTTGCGCCACTGATCATGGTTGTCCGTCACGGTGTTTCGCCCCTCGTCCCCGGCTCGTCGCCTGTCGGGGCCAACCCTAGCGGCTGGGTATCAGGCGTGCTCGGCGGGCGCGTCCGGGTCGGCCGGCGGCGCGGGCGGGGTCGCGGGGGACACGCGGATGACTCCCGCGTCCAGGTCGAGGCTCACCCGCGGCTGGTGCAGCTGGCCGCCGCCGTCCTCGCTGCCGTCGTCCTCGAGCTTCTTGCCGGGGAACAGTTCACCGAATACACCCACGGATCCACCATAGCCGTCAGCCGCGGTGGTAGCGCGGACCGTGATAGCCGTAGCCGCGCCGGCCCCGCGCGAACACGAAGAACAGCACCGGGAACAGGAAGAACGGGAAGATATGGGTGACGAACACGAGCACGAGCGCGAGCACCACCAGCGCCCCCGCCCCGACCGGCACGAGCGGCAGCGCGCGGCGCGGAGCGGGCGGCGCGGCCTGGACCTGCGGTACCGGAGGTTGCGGCCGGGGTAGGTCGCCGAACAGTACGGCCAGCTCGCCCGCGGTCTTGGCCGCGTACGCGCGTCCCACCCGATCGTCGTATTCGTCGAGGTCGAGGCGGCCGGCCGCGAAATGCTCACCCAGCGCCGCGGCGGCCTGCTCGCGTTCCGCGGTGCCGACGCGCACGGTGGGCGGTCCGTAGACCGCGGGATCGAAATCGGTCATGACATCCGCCTCGTGGGAGGGAAGGAATTTCGTTGTCCGCCAGCGTAGGCGCGTTCCCGGCGGCGCGCCTGCACGCGGTGGCGTAATCCCGCCTACGCCCGCCGACGTATGCGGCGCGCCGGTCGAGGGGGATCACGGACAGTGCGGCCCCGATGATCGGCCGCGCGAGCGGTGGCGGTCGCGCCGTCCCGCGAGCGGTGGCGGTCGCATCGTCGAAGCCAATTCCGGGTGTCGCACACGGTCCGGTGCCCGAGCCCTCGAACCGGCGGGTGTCGACGGAGTGCGTCGGTGGTCAGACCCCGCCGTGGGCCGCGACGGCGCGCACGGCGGCGTCGGCCTGGGCGTACGCGGCGACCGCCAGTCGTTCCAGCAGCGCGAGTTTGATCTGCGGGGCCTGGCTGGTGAGCTCGTCGAAGCGGGCGGGCGGCAGCACCGCCAGCCGGACGGTGGTCTCGGCGTACACGTCGTTGGCGTAGCGCATGTCCGCCAGCATGGAGGTCTCGCCGAACGACATGCCCGGGGTGAGGGTGATCAGCCGGTGCCGGCGGTCGTCGCGGTCGGTGAAGGTGAACCGGACCCGTCCGTCGAGGATCAGGAACAGTCCGCAGCGCGGGCTGTCGCGCGGCACGATGAGTTCGCCGCGCGCGACGGTGCGGGTCTCGAATTCCTTCGCCAGCCGCTCCCGATCGTCGGCGGGCATGTCGGCGAGCGCGGGATGCTCGTCGACGCTGCTGCCGTGCGCGTCCAATCGCGGTGAGTACACCGCGATTCCGATCTGTCCGGGCAGCACCGCCAGGATGCCGCCGCCCACACCGCTTTTGGCGGGCAGCCCGACGGTGGTCACCCAGTCCCCGGCCGCGTCGTACATACCGCAGGTGGTCATGACCGAGAGCACCTGTTGGACGAGCGCTCCGGTCAGTGCCCGTTCGCGAGTCAACGGATTGACGCCGTTGTTGGCGAGGGTGGCGGCCATGACGGCCAGATCGCGGCAGGTGACGTCGATCGAGCACTGCCGGAAGTAGCGGTCGACCGCTTCGTCCGGATCGACGTCGATGATGCCGGCCCCGCGCAGCAGATACCCGATGGCGCGGTTCCGGTACCCGGTGCGCGCCTCGGAGGCGTACACGTCCTCGTTCATGGTGAGTTCGCGCCCGGCGAATCGGCTGTAACTGCGCCGGATTCGGGCGAATCGGTCGGCGGCGTCGGTCCCCTCGACGAGTCCGGCCGCCGCGATGGCCCCGGCGTTGATCATCGGATTGCGCGGCCGCTGGGTCTGCGGATCGAGGCTGATCTCGTTGAACGGCTCGCCGGTCGGCTCCACGTCGATACGTCGCGCCACCTCGGCCAACCCCTGGTCGGCGAGCGCGAGCGCGTAGGTGAAGGGCTTGGAGATCGATTGAATCGTGAAGGCGGCGTCCAGATCTCCGCTGCCGTAGATGCGCCCGTCCGCGGTTGCCAGGCAGATGCCGAACGAATCGGGTTGCACGGCGGCGAGTTCGGGAATGTAGTCGGCGAGCGTTCCCGACGTGTCGGCGCGACAGAGCTCGTACAGTTCGTCGATGATGCGGGCCACGACGCCGCCGGAGGGGACCACAGGCCCAGCGTAACGGGCGTAATCTGTGTTGAGCCTCACATCTGTTACGGATGTCGCAGGTGGTGTTTCGTTCCTGGCATCGGGGGCCGGAAAGGGCTCCGTAGACTGTTGCAAACACAGGAGACATCCGGAGGGAGCAATAGCCGTGGGAGTGCTTTCCCGGGTCGACATGCCCGAGGATCTGCGCCGGCTGTCGGTACCGGAGTTGCAGGAGCTGGCCGAGGAGATTCGCGAGTTCCTGGTGCGCAAGGTCGCCGTCACCGGCGGGCACCTCGGGCCGAACCTCGGCGTCGTGGAGCTGACCATCGCGTTGCACCGGGTCTTCGACTCGCCTGCCGACCCGATCATCTTCGACACCGGACATCAGGCCTACGTGCACAAGATCCTCACCGGCCGCAAGGACGGGTTCGACACGCTGCGCAAGGAAGGCGGGCTCTCCGGTTATCCGTGCCGCGCCGAGAGCGCCCACGACTGGGTGGAGTCCTCGCACGCGTCGGCCTCGCTGTCCTACGCGGACGGGCTGGCCAAGGCGTTCGCGCTGACCCGGCAGAAGCGGCACGTGGTCGCGGTGGTCGGTGACGGCGCGCTCACCGGCGGCATGTGCTGGGAGGCGTTGAACAATATCGCCGCCGGGCAGGACCGCTCGGTGATCGTGGTAGTCAACGACAACGGCCGTTCCTACGCGCCGACCATCGGCGGCCTGGCCGAGCGGCTCGCGGGGCTGCGCACCCAGCCCGCCTACGAGCACGCGCTCGACGCCACCAAGCGGATCGTGCAGAGCATTCCGCGCGTGGGGGATTCGGCCTACTCGATGCTGCACGCCATCAAGACCGGCATCAAGGACGCGGTCGCGCCGCAGGAGCTGTTCAGCGATCTCGGCGTGAAGTACGTGGGCCCGGTCGACGGGCACGATCAGGTCCAGCTGGAGGCGGCGCTGCGTCGCGCCAAGGACTTCGGTGGTCCGGTCATCGTGCACGCGGTGACGCAGAAGGGCCGCGGGTACAAACCGGCCGAGGATCACGAGGCCGATCAGATGCACGCCATCAACCGGATCGATCCGGAGACCGGTGTGCCGGTGGGCGGCCCGTCCGCGCCGAGCTGGACCTCGGTGTTCTCCGCGGAGCTGATCGCGCAGGCCGAGCAGCGGGACGACATCGTGGCGATCACCGCCGCCATGCCCGGACCGACCGGTTTGACCCCGTTCGGAAACCGCTTCCCGGACCGCATGTTCGACGTCGGCATCGCCGAACAACACGCCATCACCTCCGCGGCCGGCATGGCCCTGGGTGGTCTGCACCCGGTGGTGGCCATCTACTCCACCTTCCTCAACCGCGCCTTCGACCAGCTGCTCATGGATGTGGCGCTGCTCGAGCTCCCGGTGACGCTGGTGCTCGACCGCGCCGGCATCACCGGTGACGACGGCGCCTCGCACAACGGCATGTGGGATCTGTCGGTGCTCGGCATCGTGCCCGGCATCCGGGTCGCGGCGCCGCGTGACGCGGTGCGCCTGCGCGAGGAGCTGGGGGAGGCCCTGCGCATCAGCGACGGGCCCACCGCGATCCGTTTCCCCAAGGGCGTTGCCGTCGAGGAGATCGAGGCGGTCGAACGTTTCGACGACGTCGACGTGCTGCGTCTGCCCGAGACGGGTGACGTCGCGTACTCGGTGCACGCGGATGTGCTGCTGGTGGCGGTCGGCGCGTTCGCCGGGCTCGCCCTGGAGGTCGCGGATCTGCTGGCGGCCGAGGGCGTTTCGGTGACCGTGGTCGACCCGCGCTGGGTGCTGCCGGTCTCGGACACGCTGGTGAAGCTGGCCGGCAATCACCGGCTCGTGGTCACCCTGGAGGATTCGGGTCTGCACGGCGGTATCGGCTCGACGGTGTCCGCGCGGCTGCGCGGCGCGGGTGTGGACGTGCCCGCCCGCGATCTCGGTGTGCCGCAGCAGTTCCTGGATCATTCCGCGCGCGGCAAGATCCACCAGGATCTGGGCCTGGTGCCCGGTGAGGTGGCGCAGCGCGTGCACGGCTGGCTCGGTGCGGTCGCGACCGGCGACCTCGCGACCTCCGGTGATGATCTCGCCGAGGCACTGCTGCCCGCCGCCGACTGACGAGGCGGGCCGCGGCCGGGTGACCGGCTCGCAGCACACGGACCCGCGAT
>NZ_JBHWHH010000230.1:0-9133 GCF_042732555.1 Nocardia sp. NPDC059764 | reverse complement strand
GGGTTGAGGCGCGGGCGCGGGTGTGGATTGTCAGGCCACGCGAGATCGCGTGGGCTGGACGCGGTTTCCCGCCAGCACGGCGGCCGGAACGGCGACCAGGACCGCGAGGATATGTGCGGTGCGAAACAGCCCGATCAGCACGGAGGCTGGCGTCCAGCCGGTGAACAGCGCACCCGTGGAATCAGCCGCGAGCAGCGCGCTCAGCGGCTCCGCCACCAGCGAAGCCAACCCGGCGGTGCCCAGCCCGACCGCGAGAATCCCTCGCGCCCAACGGCTTCCGAACAACATGCGGGCCGCGAGCCAGAACACCGTCAGATAGATCGCCGCCCGAACCCCCAGCCCGGCCGCGACACCCGACAGCCCGATCCCGGGATCCTCGAGCACCAGGGCCGCCCGCACCAGCGTCTCCGCCACTCCGGCGACCAGGGCAACCACCACCGCCCGATACGCGAGCACCGCCCGCTCGGGCCGCTCCCATCCCGCCGCCGACTTCCGCTCGAACGCGCCGATCTCCTCCATGCACTCACTGTCGGGCCCTCGGCCTCGCCGGGAATCACCCTCGGGTACGAGTCCTCGCCGATCCGGTAGTACGACAGTGCGATCGAAGGGCCCGGCGGATGGGCCTGGTATAGCCAACGCGCATATTCCGTTGCCCGGAGGTGCCGGGCGGTCTTACAGTCCGGTGCGTGTTGAGGTCATCTGTTTCACCGAAGTATTGCCAGGTCCCGCCGAGTTCGCACCCCACGTTCGCGGAATGAATGATCAGCGATCGGCGGGTTTCGGGGGTTGGGGTGCGGCCGATCGGAGGTCGTCCTGCGGGGCGGTGCCGTTGCGGTGGATCGACGCGGGGGACGCGGCCACGACGGCCGGTACATCGGTCCAGCCCGGAGTGGGTTCCTTGCGGCCGCGGAGGTGGAGAGTGTCGTGCAGGATCCACTGTGTGCGCTCGGCGTCGGAGGCGGCTTCTATGACCGCCTGAGAGGCGAGAATCCGGCGGGGGACCAGCTTCGCCTCGGTGGTCAGGCGGGCGGCCTCGTTGACCGCGTCGCCGATGACCGTGAATTCCAGGCGGGTGTCGGTGCCGACGTCACCGGCGAAGACGCAGCCGCGGGCGATGCCGATGCCCACCTCGAGTTCGCCGAGCGCGGCCACCTCGTCGCGGATGCGGCGGGCCGCCTTCAGCGCGGGCGTGGCATTGTCGTCGAGGGCGATGGGCGCGCCGAAGATGCACAGCGCCGCATCGCCTTCGAACTTGTTGACCAGACCGTGGTTGTCCTCGGTGGCCGCCACCACGATGGTCAGCAGCCGGTTGAGCTTGGCCACGAAGTCGTGCGGGGCGAGCTCGGTGGCCAGCGCCACCGAACCGGTGACGTCCACGAACAGTGCGGTCACCTCCCGCATGTCGCCGGTGAGACTGGGGCTGCCGGACAGCGCCCGCTCCGCCACCTCGTCACCCACGTGCCGCCCGAAGACGGTCCGCATGCGCTCGCGCTCACTGAGATTGGCGGCCAGCTCGTTCACCGAATGCTCGAGCCGCCCGATCTCGCTGGTGCTGTTGATGGTCACCCGCGCCTCGAGATCGCCGTGCGCGATCCGGTCGAGCGCGTCGCGCAAGGTGTGCATGGGCGTGGCCACCGCGCGCGCCAGCGCCGCCGTCGCGACCACGCCCGCGGACAGGCCGACGATGGCGAGATAGATGCCGGTCCGGATGCGGTCGTCACTGTCGGTCGACGGATCGGCGAGCACGGTGATCAGCATGAGCAGCGGCACCGCGCCCGCCACCGCGAACGTGACGAGCACTCGCGCCAGCACGGTATTGCTCCAGTGCGCGGTCTCGTCGAGCACCTCGGCCACCACCGGAATGGTCGGCCGGATCAGCCGGTCCACGATCAGATAGGTGAGCGCCGCCGACTCCAGCCCGCCGAGGGTGAACATCGACAGCACCACCGGGAAGCTGCGGTCCTCGGTGGCGTGGGCGAAGATGGCGGCCGCCACGATCACGCCCGGCAGCCAGATGGCCAGCGCCCGGACGGTGATCGCCAGCGGCAGCCGCAGCAGTCGCCGGGCCTCGTGTTCGGTGGGCGGCCGGTGCTGGTCCAGCCAGCCGAAGTAGTGCCGCCGGTCGCGCACCGCGAGCACGATGCCCGCGAGGGCGCCGATGGCCGGATAGATCGACACCCCGATGAAGGTGGAGATCCAGTTCGAACCGAGCCGGCTCAGGAAGCCGCTCAGGAACAGTTCGGTGGTGATCACCGCCAGGCCGCCGAGGTTGCACGCCATGACGACAGCAGACAGACCCCCCGGCGCCCGCAGCGCCCACAGGATGAGTCTGCTGGTCACGTCGCAGACTCTAGGGAACTTTCGGCCGAGATTGCACCTTTGTGGGGAATTACTCGATCAACTCAGCAGGACCAGCCAGACCGCGACGTAGTGGCACAGTGCCGCGATCACCGTTGCGGCGTGGAAGAACTCGTGATGACCGAACACCTCCGGCCACGGATCGGGCCAGCGCGCGGCGTACAGGATCCCGCCCACGCTGTAGGCGATGCCGCCCGCGAGCAGCAGAATCACCGGCGTCCAACCGACATTGCCGATGAGCGTCCCGGCCACCGGGACTATCGCCCATCCGAGCAAGAGATACAGCGGCACCCCGACCCAGCGAGGGGCGGTGGGCCACAGCATCTTCAGCGCCACCCCCGCCAGCGCGCCCGCCCACACGATGGCGAGCAGCACGTTCCCGGCGGTCCCGCGCACCCCGAGCAGCGCGAACGGCGTGTAGCTGCCCGCGATGAAAAGGAAGATCATCGAGTGGTCGGCCCGCTTCATCCACATGCGAGCGCGCGCGGTCTTCCAGTTCACCCGGTGATAGGTCGCGCTGATCCCGAACACCCCGCACACGGTGATGCCGTAGACCAGCGTCGACCACGCGGCCTTCCCGGACACCGTGCTCGCCATCGACACCAGCACGATCACCGCGATGGCGGCGACCCCGACGGCCCAGGCGTGGATCCAGCCGCGCAGGCGGGGCTTGATGAGAGCCAGTTCGTCACGGACGGTTTCGACCAGACCCGCGGTGTGATCAACGGGCTGCACGATGTCGGCCATATGTTCCTCCTCGGTAACCTACGGTACCGTAGGTTTGTTTCGATGCGCGAGGTGACCACTGATTCCGTAACGCTCGGGGTAACTCGTCGGGTACGTCCAGAATCGGTTCGGCTCCCAGCCGCCGGCCCGGTCAGGAAGTTCCACGGCTCTTTCGACCGGCAAAATATGCGGGGAGGCGGGGGAGCGAAGCGGGTGAGCGTAGGGTTGCGGCCGTGAAGTTTGTGGGTCAGGTGCGTGGACTCCCATATCGCGTATACGAGGCACGGCTGGCCAGGCAGCTGGCGGGTAAGCAACATCCGCGGCACGTCGCCGTGATGTGTGACGGTAATCGCCGCTGGGCCAGGGAGAACGGGTTCAGCGACATCTCGCACGGCCATCGGGTCGGTGCGCTGAAGATCGCTGAGCTGGTCGGCTGGTGCGGTGAGGCCGGCATCGAGATGGTGACCCTCTACCTGCTCTCCACCGAGAATCTGGGCCGCGATTCCGACGAGCTGGAGACCCTCTTCGAGGTCATCACCGACGTCGTCGACGAACTGTCTGCGCCGGAACAGGATTGGAGCGTCCGCATCGTGGGCGCGCTCGATCAGCTCCCCGCCGAGTTCGCGCGGCGACTGAGCGAGGCCGCCAAGAGCACCGAGGGTCGCACCGGCGTGCACGTCAATGTGGCCATCGGCTACGGCGGCCGCCAGGAGATCGCCGACGCCGTCCGCTCCCTGGTCCGCCAGGAGATGGACGCGGGCGAGACCGGCGAGGATCTGGTGCAGTCGATCACCGTCGACGCCATCGGCCAGCACCTCTACACCTCGGGCCAGCCCGATCCGGATCTGGTCATCCGCACCTCCGGTGAGCAGCGCTTGTCCGGATTCCTATTGTGGCAGAGCGCCTATTCGGAGATCTGGTTCACCGAGGCGTACTGGCCGGAGTTCCGGCGTGTGGATTTCCTGCGGGCCCTGCGTGATTACGCGGCCCGGCACCGCCGCTTCGGCGTGTAGACAACAGTCGGTCAACGGTTCCGTTGCAGTGCAACGGCTTCGACGTTCGCGGGGCGGTCGCTGCCGTACCGTCTGGTGGTATGAGCGAGCTGCGTGAGGACTCGAGCGGTCTAGCGAAATCCCAGGTCGTCGCGGTGCCGTACCTGAGCTACGAGGAATTCGGGCGGAGATTCCTCGCGTACGCCGCCTCGCCGGAGCGGATCGCCGGGGCGTTCGGGAAGCTCACCGGGGAGGCGTTCGAATTCGGGCCGATCGGCGCGGGACCGGGCAAACTGGCCAAACTCTCGGCGACCGTGCGGCTCGGGCAGCCCCGGCTCAATCGCGAAGTGGACGACATCATCTCGTTCGACCTGGTGATCCCGCTCAAGGTCGACCTGCTCATCGACCTCGCGGTGGACCGCTACCCGTTCCGGGTGGACGGCACCATCCACCTGCATCTGACGGTCCGCACCGCCGAACCGCTGCGGGTGCTCATCGAGATCGCCGACCCGCAGCCCAGCAATGTGCGGATCAATGTGGCCAGCGCCACCCGCCGCGGCGAACTGCTGCGCATCATCGCCAGCGTGGATCACGAGATCCGGCGATTCGTGGCGCGCTACATCGCCACCGAGATCGGGAAGCCGCACATCAAGGCCGCCACCGACATCGATGTGGGCGCGCGCCTGGACGCCGCCTGGACGCTCTGACCCATCGCCTGGACGTTCGGACTCACCGCCCTCGCCCTGTGCCTCGCCGCGAATCCGCGGCGAGGCACGAGATTCAGAGTTTCCGCAGCCGCAGCCGGTTGATGGTGTGGTCGGAGTCCTTGCGCAGCACCAGGGTCGCGCGCGGCCGGGTCGGCAGGATGTTCTCCACCAGGTTCGGCCGGTTGGTGTTGTGCCAGATCTCCTTGGCCTGGTTGGTGGCTTCCTGGTCGTTGAAGTTCGCGTAGTGGTGGAAGTGCGAGTTCGGGTCCTGGAAGGCGGTCTTGCGCAGCGACAGGAAGCGCTGCACGTACCACTTCTCGATGTCCTCGATGCGGGCGTCGACGTAGACCGAGAAGTCGAACAGGTCGGACACCATCAGGCGCGGACCGGTCTGCAGCACGTTGAGGCCCTCGACGATGAGGATGTCGGGCTGGCGCACGCAGTGGTACTCGCCGGGCACGATGTCGTAGGCGATGTGCGAGTAGACGGGCGCGCACACCTCGGACGCACCGGATTTCACCTCGGTGACGAATCGCAGCAGCTTGCGCCGGTCGTAGGACTCCGGGAAGCCCTTGCGGTGCATGATGCCGCGCCGGGTGAGTTCGGCTGTCGGGTACAGGAATCCGTCGGTGGTGATCAGATCCACCCGCGGATGGTGGTCCCAGCGCGCCAGCAGCGCCTGCAGCACACGCGCGGTGGTGGACTTGCCGACCGCGACCGAGCCCGCCACGCCGATGACGAACGGCACCTGACGGTCGGGGTGGGTCTCGCCGAGGAAGGTGGCGGTGGCGGCGAACAGGCGCTGCCTCGCCGCGACCTGCAGGTGGATGAGTCGGGCCAGTGGGAGGTAGACCTCGGCGACCTCTTCGAGGTCGATCTGCTCCCCGAGACCGCGCAGGCCGACCAGTTCTTCTTCGGTCAGCACCAGGGGAGTCGCCTTGCGCAGGGTGCGCCACTGCTTGCGGTCGAATTCCACGTAGGGGCTGGGCTCGCTCATCCGTGCCATTACTCGTGTCCTTGCATTCGACACTCGTGTCCTCGGATCTGACACTCGCTCCGCGTCGCCAACACTCCACGCATAGCCGAATTGTGCTCGGCTCCAACATCGAGGTGAACACCAGGTGTTGCTACTGGCCGGTAACCAGAGTGAGATGGGCTACATCTCAATGCTCCGGCGTGTCCGGTGAGGTTGTGTGGCAGGGCAACCCGAGGGGTGCAAGACCATAATGGTTCGCGGCCCGTCTCGTTCTGGACTGCGGCTTGATAGACCTCCGCCTTGGAGCGGGGGAGCGAAGCGGAGGAGCGGAGGAGGGAAGAACGAGACCTCCACGGCACCCATCACCCTGGGCCTGCCCGCGAACCCGCCCGGAGCGAAGCGGAGGGCAAATTGAACAGGGCAGCGCATCCCCTGGTGACCGAGTATCTGCGGCTGGGACTGGCCTTCGATCGGCTGGAGGAGGGGTTCGTCGACGCCTACACCGGCGATCCGGCCCTGCGGCGCGAAGTCGAGAACGGACCCGTGCCCGAACCGCGCGAGCTCGCGCACAGGGCCGCGGGCCTGCGCAAGGAACTGCCCGAGGCGGGCCTGTCCGAGGAACGGGTCGAATTCCTCGACGTCCACCTGCGGGCGCTGGAGTGCTCCGGGCGCAAGTTCGCGGGGGAGGACATCTCCTTCGTCGACGAGGTGAGCGCCTACTTCGACGTGGACATCGCCCCGGGCGACACCGAGGACTACCGCGAGGCGCACCGGCAGCTCGACGAGGTGCTGCCCGGCGACGGCCCGCTGCTGGATCGCATCTCCGCGCACCGCCGCCAGGACGAGATCCCGCCCGAACGCCTGCGGGAATGCGTGGCCGCCTTCTCCGGCGCGCTGCGCGAACTGGTCCGCGACCGCTACCCGCTGCCCGACAACGAGCGCGTGGAATACGAAGTGGTGGGCGACAAGCCGTGGTCGGGCTTCAACTACTACCTGGGTGACTATCAGTCCCGGGTGGCCATCAACTCCGATCTCAAGCAACACCTGTCGCATCTGCCCGCGCTGATCGCGCACGAGTCCTACCCGGGCCACCACACCGAGCACTGCCGCAAGGAGGCCGGACTGGTCGGCGCCGGGCAGGACGAGCAGACGCTGTTCGTGGTGAACACCCCGCAGTGCCTGATGGCGGAGGGGCTGGCCGATCTGGCCCTGAAGTCGATCGTGGGCCCGGGCTGGGGCCGCTGGGCGCAGGAGATCTACGCCGATCTCGGACTGCGTTTCGATGGTGAACGCGCCGAGCGGATTTCGACGGCGTCGGCGAACCTGTTGAGCGTCCGCCAGGATGCGGCGCTGTTGCTGCACGACCGCAAGCGTGATTCGACCGAGGTCGCGGAGTATCTGCAGCGCTGGAGTCTGGTCACGCCGGAGCGGGCCACCCAGTCGCTGCGGTTCCTGTCCTCACCGCTGTGGCGGGCCTACATCTCCACCTATGTGGAGGGCTATCGACTGCTGGGCGGCTGGCTGGATCGGGCGGGCGATGCCGCCGAGCGGTCCGAGCGTTTCCGCCGTCTGTTGGACGAACCCCTCACACCCGGCGCGATCCGCCGCATGTGAGGGGTACTCCCCGTGGGTCCCGGTACTACGCGCCCCAGGTCGCGCACTGGGTGGTGCCGCCGCTGGACATGGTGCAGAGGGTCCGCAGCAGGGTGAAGAGGATGTCGGTCGGGCCACCGGTAGCGATGTTGAACAGCATGTGATCCATTCCTCGAAATGTGGGTAGGGCCAAGGACACTGACCCATCTGGGTCAGTCGTGCGTCACCTTACCGAGATTTGTTGCTCCGCCATAGCCTGTATCTGTGATTCTGTCCACTCGAAGGACTGTTAACGCGGTTGGCTAGGATGGGAGGACCGCGACTGGCGCACTCGAGGTGGAAGTAACCACCGGGAAGCACCCCAAGTCCGGCACCGCGCGCCTGGGTGCCTGGCGATCCCCGAATTCCGATTCGGGGTACCCGGACGACGGAGGTGCGCCATGCACGATTCCCTGAACCCACTGACCGACTCCGCGGCGGCGGCCAATACACTCGGCGGCGTGACGACCCAGACGAGCGCCTCTGTGAACAGCCAGTCCCTCGCCGAACTCGACCCCGAGGTCGCGGCCGCGATGGGCGGCGAACTCGCTCGCCAGCGCGACACCCTCGAGATGATCGCCTCGGAGAACTTCGTGCCGCGCGCGGTCCTGCAGGCGCAGGGCAGCGTGCTCACCAACAAGTACGCCGAGGGCTACCCGGGCCGCCGCTACTACGGCGGCTGCGAGAACGTCGACATCGTCGAGGATCTGGCCCGCGCCCGCGTCAAGGAGCTCTTCGGCGCCGACTTCGCCAACGTCCAGCCGCACTCGGGCGCGCAGGCCAACGCCGCCGTCCTGTCCGCGCTGATGAACCCGGGCGAGAAGCTGCTCGGCCTGGACCTGGCCCACGGCGGCCACCTCACCCACGGCATGCGCCTGAACTTCTCGGGCAAGCTGTACGAGGTGCACGCCTACGGCGTATCCAAGGAAGACCACCGCGTCGATATGGACGAGGTTCGCAAGATCGCCCGCGACACCCGCCCGAAGGTGATCGTCGCCGGCTGGTCGGCGTACCCGCGCCACCTGGACTTCGCCGCCTTCCGTGAGATCGCGGACGAGGTCGGCGCGTACCTGTGGGTCGACATGGCGCACTTCGCCGGTCTGGTCGCCGCCGGGCTGCACCCGTCGCCGGTCCCGCACGCCGACGTCGTGTCCTCCACCGTGCACAAGACCCTGGGCGGCCCCCGCTCCGGCCTGATCCTGGCCAAGCAGGAGTTCGCCAAGAAGCTGAACTCCTCGGTCTTCCCGGGCCAGCAGGGCGGCCCGCTCATGCACGCCATCGCCGCCAAGGCCGTGGCCTTCAAGATCGCCGGCAGCGCGGAGTTCGCGGAGCGTCAGGCCCGCACCATCTCCGGCGCCAAGATCCTCGCCGAGCGCCTGACCGCCGCCGACGCCAAGGACAAGGGCATCACCGTCCTGACCGGCGGCACCGACGTCCACCTGGTGCTGGTCGACCTGCGCAACTCGCAGCTCGACGGCCAGCAGGGCGAGGACCTCCTGCACGAGATCGGAATCACCGTGAACCGCAACGCGGTTCCGTTCGACCCGCGCCCGCCGATGGTCACCTCCGGCCTGCGCATCGGCACCCCGGCCCTGGCCACCCGCGGCTTCGGCGACGAGCAGTTCACCGAGGTCGCCGAGATCATCGCCGCCGCGCTGACCGGCTCCGCCGACCTGGACTCCCTGCGTCAGCGCGTCTCCAAGCTGGCCCAGGACTTCCCGCTGTACGACGGCCTCGAGGAC
>NZ_JBHWHH010000229.1:0-9322 GCF_042732555.1 Nocardia sp. NPDC059764 | reverse complement strand
CTTCTGTGGTACCGGCCCCAACGTCGTTTCCGGGTTGGGAATTTGGAAGGTGATCTGTCAGTCCAGTCGGCGACGAACTTCGGCGGCAAACCCCGATACTCCCGATCGGTCGAGGACCTCGAGCAATCCCTGGATATGTTTCGGTGGCCGCCTGTGCTCGGCGACCTGCCTGTGGAGCACTTGACCAGGGCCGGTGGGTCGTCGGGCTCCACGTCCCTATCCCGCCGAGTTCCGAGCGCGAGCGGTCGCGCTGGTGCGTGTCGGTAAACCGTCCAGGCAGGCCGCCCGTCTCGAGGAGGCTGCCGAAGCGACGGGCGATCGGAAGCTGATTCGATCCGTGAGAGGAAGGACTTTCGCGCCGTTCGGCCGCTGACACCCACTCATCCGTCGTTCCGGCTCTTGCTCCAGGGTTACTGAACCGCTTACGTCCCCGCACAGGCGTGCGGTTTACTTGACCGACTCTGTCAGTGTGGTTGAGAGGCGAATTCTGTTGTTGGTGCGACTGTTCCGGCGTTCGATCATCGCACTTGTCGTATCGGTGACGGTCATCGCGCCGATGGGGGTGTACAGTTCCGCCGCGCCCGGGCCGGGTAACGAGCCGCAGCCGCTGGGGTTGGAGCGGTTTCAAAGGCAGCCGATCGATTGGCGGGCTTGCGGGACGGCGGAGTTGGACGCGGCCGGCGGGGAGTGCGCGGACCTGGTGGTGCCGGTGGATTACGGGAAGCTCGACGGACGCACGACGACAGTGGCGATATCTCGGGTGCGAGCAGGTGATCCGGGACGGAGGCGCGGGGTGCTGCTGTCCAATCCCGGCGGACCCGGCGCGGAGGGGCTGGACAGTCTGGATCTGCTCGGTGATGTGCTGAGCCCGGAGGTGCTGGCCGGCTATGACCTGATCGGAATGGATCCGCGTGGTGTCGGGCGGTCGGGGCGGACTGGGCGGTGCGGGTGGCCGGTGGGCGAGATGATCCGATCGGCGGGCGTGGATCTGCTGGGGTTCGCGCACGACACCGTGCAGTCAGCCGGAATGGCTGCCTCGTGTCTGGTTCGTGATCCGGAGTTGTTGCGGCAGTTCACTACTCGCAATACGGCGCGGGATATGGACATCGTCCGCAGCGCGCTGGGAGAGGAGAAGATCAGCTACTACGGGACGTCCTACGGGACCTACCTGGGCGCGGTGTACACGCAGATGTTCCCGGAGCGGGGAGATCGGATCGTGCTCGACAGTGCCATCGATCCGGATCGGTATTGGGAAGGGCTGGTACAGGATTGGGGGCCGGCCGATGAGATCGCATTGGACGATTGGGCGGGGTGGGCGGCCGCGCGGGACGACACGTATCGGTTGGGTGCGACACCGCGGCAGGTGCGGACCGGGATCGAGGAGCTGGTGCGGGCTGCCGCACGGCAGCCGATCGTGGTGGACGGTTTCGCTGTCGACGATCATTGGCTGCCGTTCATCCTGCACGGGATGCTGATGAACTATCGGATCAATGCGGCTGTGGCCGAGACTGTCCGGGAGCTCGCCGACGCCGCGGGCGGGCCGCCGACCAGGTCTCGTTCGCCTCGGCTCGCGGCCATCGTGGCAGCGCTGCGCGACGGGGAGAACTCGACGCTGGCGCAGATCGCCTGCGGGGACTCGGGTGCGATGACGGATCTGGGTTCGTACTGGCGCAATATCGAGGACAGCCGGGTCACGCAGCCGGTCTTCGGCGCGTTGGCGAGCAATGTCGAGCCCTGTGCGTTCTGGCCACGGCCGGTGGAAGCGCCCACCGTTGTGCGGAATTCGGTGCCCGCGCTCATCGTTCAGGCGACCGGAGACCCTCGTACTCCCTACGCCCACGGACTCCGGCTGCACCAGGACATGGCGGGGTCGCGGATGGTCACGCTGCAGGACGTCCGCATTCACATGACCTTCCGGCCCAGGTTGAGCGCCTGCGTGAACGAGGCGATCAACACCTACTTCGACGCCGGGACGCTGCCGGAGTCGGATACGACCTGCCACGCCGATCCATCGACGCCCTAGCGCCGGGCAGGATATGGCCACGCCGCCCGGAGGGCCGGCTGGTCGAGCCTGCGAAGGTCCCTCCCGCGCCTCGCCCGACCACCCCGTACCTGGCAGAGATCGCATGGCGGAAAATGCGGTATTCATGGCCCATAAAGCGGGGCGCACGGGTATCGAATCGGACACACTCATCCGGAACCAATCGTTCAGAAGCCCGGTGATCCAACCGGTTCCAATCGTCTCGGCTAGCCCTCGGGCGACGCAACGAGTACCCGATGACAAGGAGTCCCCAATGCCCGTAATCACCACGTCCGACGGCGTCGACATCTACTACAAGGACTGGGGCAGCGGGCAGCCGATCGTCTTCAGCCACGGCTGGCCCCTATCTTCGGACGACTGGGACGCACAGCTGATGTTCTTCCTGTCCCACGGTTTCCGGGTAGTCGCCCACGACCGGCGCGGCCACGGTCGTTCCGCGCAGGTCGCCGACGGGCACGATATGGATCACTACGCCGATGACCTGGCCGCGGTCGTGACCCACCTCGATCTGTCGAACGCGGTGCATATCGGTCATTCCACCGGCGGTGGGGAGGTCGTGCGCTACCTGACGCGGCACGGACAGGATCGGGCCGCCAAAGCCGTTCTGATCAGCGCGGTCCCGCCGATCATGGTCAAGACCGCCGACAACCCCGGCGGACTGGACAAGTCGGTCTTCGACGGCATCCAGGAGCAGGTCGCCACCAACCGAGCCGACTTCTTCCGCACCTTCGCCGAAGGACCGTTCTACGGCTACAACCGGCCCGGCGCAACGCCTTCCGAGGGCGTGATCGCCAACTGGTGGCGTCAGGGCATGGCCGGCGGCGCGAAGGCGCACTACGACGGTGTCGTCGCGTTCTCCCAGACCGACTTCACCGAGGAACTCACCAAGATCACCATCCCCACCCTGGTCCTGCACGGCGAGGACGACCAGGTGGTCCCGATCGCCGACACCGGCATCCGCTCGGCCGAACTGCTGCCCAACAGCACCCTGAAGACCTACCCGGGCTTCCCGCACGGCATGCCGACCACCGAAGCCGCGACCATCAACGCCGACCTGCTCGCCTTCATCCAATCCTGAGCAGCGCTTACGCCTCGAGGCTCGGGGTGGATATCGACCTTTCCGAATTCATCGACGAGGACTAATGCCGAAAACACGCCCCGAGCCCGTCCGCGACCCGCAGGCCGATCATTTGCTCACACCGCAGAACTGCGCGATCGTCCTCATCGATTTCCAGCCGGGCCAGTACGCCACGGTCGGATCGGCGACGACCGAGGAGATCAACCTCGGCGCGGTGACCCTCGCCAAGCTCGCACACGCTTACGCAATCCCGACAATCGTGACAACTGTCGCGGTGGACATGGGCGTCAACGAGCCGACCAACCCGGCGATTCTCGACGAGCTTCCCGATGTCACCGAGATCGACCGCACCGGAGTCAATGCCTGGGAGGACGCCGACTTCCGGGCAGCAGTCGAAGCCACCGGCCGCCGAAAAATCGTCATGGCCGGCCTGTGGACCGAAGTCTGCCTTGCGTTTCCGACCCTCGACATGCTGCGCGAGGACTATGAGATCTACCCCGTCCTCGACGCTGTCGGTGGCGTGTCGGCGGTGACGCACGACGTGGCGGTCACTCGCATGGTGCGGGCCGGTGCTCAGCCGATCACCTCACTGGCGCTCGGCTGTGAGCTGATGCGCAACTGGGCACGCTCCGATTCCGACCTGTATCGAGTGATCATCAACGACTACTTCCGACGCAAACGGGCCACCGGAGCGGCCCAGGGCGACCGCTCGCACTCCCCGGTCGAATAGTCGCCGGGCTGACCGCAACCACGCAGTCGTTGGACTACGGGGGGAGCATTCGGACAGGCCGCTGGGTCAGCTCGCGCACGAGACCCTACGTCCGAGTGCGCTCGAGGCACCCGGATCTGCGGGCCGACCGCCGTCAGGGCGTTCGCGTTGTGGAGCGTTAGGCCCACAATTGCTGCGAGAGGACCGGTTCTCCCGAAGAGCCGGTCCTCTCGTGTTTCGGGATCCGCCGAGGACCGAGGTCAGACTATCCCCAGCTCTCTCTGGCAACGTTCAGTTGCTGTTGCAGGGCATTGCCGGGCGGCCCTAAGACATCAGGATGCAGGCTTCGGGTGAGTGCCTTGAAGACCGAAGCCCGCAAGTGCGGGGGTAGCGCATTGAACAAGATTTCCGCCCAGTTCGCCGAGGGTGATGATTGTGTTGGCCTGCTTCGTAGTTGGCAGTTCGGCGGGGTCGTATACTCCCCTTATGGCGGATGTGCGGTCCTCCACAGAATTCCCCGAGTCGCCCGTTCTCGTGGTGCAGACGCGAGAACACGTTTATCGGCTGCGCGCCGGGGGTGTGTACAACATCGGCCGCGATCCGACTGCCGACGTTGTTGTCACCGATCCGCGTGTTTCGGCCGTGCACGCTGTGCTGGAGCGAGGGTCGAACGGTTGGGAAATCGAGGATGCGCACAGCCTGAACGGCACCTTTTTCGACGGTCAGCGCGTCGAGCGGATGCTGATCGACCACGACGAGACGTTCCAGCTGGGGCATGCCAAAGATGGTGCGCGGCTGTCCTGCTCGCTGGAATCACCCCACCCCGCCCCCGAGCCCGAACCCGATGACGACTTCGGTGGGGACACGATGGTCGTCCCCAATCCTGGCTATGACTTGGACGATGAAGCCACGGTCACCAAGTTCGAGCCAGGCCTGCCCCGCCGAGTGTCGCGGTGGTCGCCTCCGGCTACCCAGCCCACCGCGGTGGTACGGATCGTCTCGGGCACGCTTCGGATCGGGCGCGCCGCCGACAACGACATCGTCGTGCCCGACCTCATGGTGTCTCGCCATCACGCCGAACTGCAGGTGATCGCCGAAGGCAAATATCGAGTCGTGGACCTCGACAGTCACAACGGCACGTACGTCAACGGCCACCGGATCGAGACCGCGGACCTGTCCGAATCCGACCTGATCGGCATGGGACACACCACCTACCGGCTCGTCGGCAACGAACTGCGCGAGTCCGTCGACACGGGTGACATCTCGGTCTCGGCCCAGAACCTCATCGTGCGGACACCGGAAGGCAAAGTGCTGCTCGACGATGTGAGCTTCCCCATCGCGCAGCGCTCACTCGTCGGGGTCATCGGACCCAGCGGAGCGGGCAAGTCGACACTGTTGGGCGCGGTCACCGGGATGCGGCCCGCGACCGAGGGGACCGTCCGCTACGACGGACGCGACCTGTACACCGATTACGACGAGCTGAGACACCGGATCGGGTTGGTTCCGCAGGAGGACATCCTGCACAATCAGCTCCCGACGCGACGCGCCCTGCTCTACGCGGCCGAGCTGCGCTTTCCCGGTGACACACGCAGGGAGGAGCGCGAGCAGCGAGTCGACGAAGTCCTCGAGGAACTCGGCTTGTCGCGGCATGCCGACACCCGCATCGATCGACTCTCCGGCGGGCAGCGCAAACGGGTGAGCGTCGCATTGGAACTGCTGACGAAACCGTCGCTGTTGTTCCTCGACGAACCGACCTCCGGCCTGGATCCCGGCCTGGACAAGACGGTCATGGAAATGCTGTCCGAACTCGCCCACGACGGGCGGACCGTCATCGTCGTCACCCACAGTGTGGCGAATCTCGATTCCTGTGACCGCCTCCTGGTTCTCGTGCCCGGCGGCAAGCTGGCCTATTACGGACCGCCCGCAGAGGGGCTGCAGGAGTTCGGGCAGCGCACCTGGGCCGAGGTGTTCCAGGCATTCGACCGGGACGAGGACCGCGACTGGGCCGGTGAGTTCCGGAACTCCCCGCGCTTCGAGAATTACGTCGCTGTCGGGCTGACCAACGACATCGGACCGGCGGAAGTACACGCACCGGCTCCGCCGCCCGCGCGGCAGTCCAAGCTCAGCCAGCTCAGCACACTGTGTCGGCGGTATCTGGCGGTGATCGCCTCGGACCGCAGTTATCTGGCGCTGCTCGGCGTGATGCCGCTGCTGTTGGGCGGTTTGATCGCCGCGGTGCCGGCGGGCGCGGGTTTCACCGGGGCTCCGGGAACCAACGAAGATGCCTCCACCAAGCTCATGATCTTGGTTTTCGGTGCCTGCTTCGTCGGCACCGGCAACGCGATTCGCGAGATCGTCAAGGAACAGACGATCTACCGCAGAGAACGCGCGGCAGGACTGTCGGCCGGGGTCTACTTGATGTCGAAACTGCTGGTCTTGGGTGTGATCACCATCCTTCAGGCGGCGGTGTTGTTCTTGATCGGCGCTATCGGCACGAGTTTCCCGCCGAGCGGGATATTCACGTCGGTCCAGCTGGAGATGATCTTGGCCATGGCGATGCTGGGCATCGCGTCGCTGGCGTTGGGCTTGCTGGTGTCGGCTTCGGTGAGCACCTCGGAAAAGACACTGCCCCTGCTGATCGTGCTGTCGATGGCGCAACTGGTGCTCACCGGCGGGCTGGTGCGGCTGCCGGGCACACCCGTTCTGCAACAGCTGTCCTTCGTGTCGCCGTCCCGCTGGGGGTACGGCGCTGGTGCGGCCAGTATCGACCTCGATACCCTCACGCCGCACGAAGGCGGGCCCGACCCGCTGTGGAAACACACCATCGGCACCTGGCTGCTCGATATGGGAGTCCTCGCCGGTCTCGCCGCGATCTTCCTCGCGCTGGCCTGGTATCGCCTGCACCGGATGCAGCCACGGCGGCGCGGTGCCCGTCCCGCTCAGATGTGATCCTGCTCCAGGGCGACTGGACCGTGCGCGGTCGCGGTCGGGTGGCCTTCGCTTCGTGTGACCCCGAGTGGAGGTACTGACCAGTGTCCACCACTATTCAGGGTAGGTGTCACCAGTTACGGCTGAGGAAACTGCTGGCTACCGTTGAAGAGGAAGTCCTTCCTCGGAAAATGGTGCAAGGAGTTGATCAAATGAAAGCGAGAATCGCCGGGACCGTAGCCGCGACTGCAATCATGCTGTCGCTGGGCCTCGCCGGAGCGTCGGCAGCGTCGGCCAGCGAACCGCAGGCTACCCCCGTGGACGGATCGGTCGGCATCTGTTTCACCTTCCCGTTGCCAGGATCCGCAGACTTGGTTTGGTGCCTCTGAGGAAGAGGCTCGGAGAAAGGCGTCCCGCGGCGTCGCATGAGAAAGGCCCGGTCCAGCAGGACCGGGCCTTTTCGGTGGCAACGCCGTGTGGCGGTCAGAGCGTGCCGTTCTCGATGTCCCGCTTCAGTGCAGCCTGGTACGCCTGGTGGGAGGAGACGCCGTTGCTGACGGTGAAGTTGAGCAGCAGGGGGTTGCAGCTGAAGGTGATGTGTTCGTTCACCGCGGTGGTGCCGTTGCCGTTGTCGGTGAACGTCACCTTCTGATGCGTGATGACACCGGGGGTGTCGTAGCTGTCGGTGAGGTAGTACCGGTCGGCCGGGAAGAGGCGCTGTTCGGCCTGGGTTTTCGCGGGGTAGTCGACCGAGCCCATGGGGACGTTCTCCAGCGCGGTGAAATCGATGGTCGTGCTGACGCCGTCGCTGCAGGTGCGGTGGGTGATGATGTCCTTGAGGAACGGGTGGCGGCCGATGTCGTTGCGCAGGTTCGAGTAGACCGTCCACACCTTGTCGATCGGGGCGTTGATGGTGATCGGCAGGTCGACCGTGCGTGAGGCGGAACCGGAGGATCCGCTCTTCTCCGAGGCCTGGTACGACGCCCATCCGGTCTGCCAGCCGGCGGTGTACGCGTTCGGGGTGTCGGTACAGGTCGGTGCGGAATCCGCCTGCGCTACCGGTGAACCCGTCGCCGCGAACGACAGGGCCATTGCGCATCCCACAAGATATTTCACGGCCGGACTGTAACGTGTTCTTGCGATGTTCGCTCGCGCCGTCATGGATTCGAGACCGACTGGCAGGATCATGCGGCGGATCACCGGCCGATCGGCCGCCGGGCGTCGAGCTGCGCGCGGTCCGCGGCGGCCCGTCCCGCATCCCAGCCCTCGGCGCTGCGGATGGTGATGCCGCGATTGCGGGCCTGCGGAAACAGCGCGTCGAAGGCCGCGTCGACGGCGAGCTGATGCGAGGCCAGCACCGGCAGCAGCCGTTCGGAATCGGGTGATTCGGCGATGGTGGCCGCGGTGGCCGCCGCGAGCCGTTCCCCGATGCGGGTGGCGTAGGCGACCAGGAACGATTTCCGGAAGATCCGGCTGCGCGCCCCGTCGTCGGGGGTGTCCTGCCCGCTCGCGATCATCGCCCGGGTGGCCTGCACCAGCAGCGAGGTGGTCAGCAGCTCGATCGCCTCGAGATCCGCGTCGTCCCCGACGATGGTGACGAACCCCCACTCCGAGGCCACGATGGCGCGACTGCGATTGGCCTTGGCGACCACGTCCACCAGCAGCGCCTTCGCGTCGACATAAGGGGTGTCGAGCCAGATCCGCCGCGCCCCAGGCAGATCGGGAGCAGGGGTGTCGGCGTCGACCAGCACCCGATCGAGCGCGTATTTGGTCATCAATTCCTGCGCCTTGGCCGACAAGGTCTCGGCCTCCTCGGGAAAGGAGGTCGATTCGGCTTTCGCGAGCAACCCCCGCACCCGCCCGAGCACCTTCTCGTCGACATGGTGATGCACCCCGGCCCGCGGCCGCGCACTGCCCGGCAATGGCCTGATGAGCTCCAATTCCGGCAGCAGAAGCAGCAGGGCGAGCGCCTCGATCACGGTCGTGATCGCCTCCCGCGAGGTCAGCATGTGCTTGGCCGCCCACTGCCCGAAGAACGGTTCCGAGTCCGACCACCAGACCCGGGCCTCGATGGCGTCGAGTTGCTCTACCCAGGTCTCGTCCATGGTCTCGGCCGTGAAGGGCCGCACATGATCGGCCATCACATCGACGAGGAACCCGGCCGCGAACTCGTCCACCCGCCGCGCGGCCGCCTCGTGCACATCCCCCGGCAGCCACCCGTGCTGAAACACCCGCCGAATGACGTGCCGCCCGGCCAGATCCACCCCGGATCCGACAATGTGATCCGGCAGCCCGCTCTCCGCGACCTCGTCGGCGAACCGCCCCGCGATCCCGGAATCTCCCCGGGCCGTCTTACTCCCCGCGCCCACCCGCGCCGCGGTCATCGCGGCCGCCAGCACGGCGTTCCCGACCTCCTGCGCGGTCGGCTGCTCTGCCTCGCCGGTCAGGAAGCGAACGTCACCCAGTTGCGCACGCAACTTGGCGGCTCGGTGCTTGCGATTCGGCTTACCCACGGCCATCAACCCTATTTCACGGCCGGGTGGCCACGGTCTCGTCCCGTGGAGGC
>NZ_JBHWHH010000228.1:0-9697 GCF_042732555.1 Nocardia sp. NPDC059764 | reverse complement strand
CACCCGGGGCGCGGCACGTTTCGACAGGGTCGCGAACTCAGTGGCGGCGCTTGGTCCGATCCGCTTTGGACTGCGCCCGGGCCGCCTCGCGACGCTCGCGGCGGGTGCCGCCCTGCCCGTCCTCGGCGCCGTACTCGTCACTGTCGCTGCGCACGGCGGCGTGGCCGCCTTCGTCCGGACCGCTGTAGGACAGCCCACGCGGGCCGGACTCGTCGATTCCCTTGG
Organism: Nocardia sp. NPDC059764; assembly: GCF_042732555.1. Classification (NCBI taxonomy): domain Bacteria; kingdom Bacillati; phylum Actinomycetota; class Actinomycetes; order Mycobacteriales; family Nocardiaceae; genus Nocardia; species Nocardia sp. NPDC059764. Next base: position 9,472 of record NZ_JBHWHH010000228.1, on the reverse strand, counting down.
CGCGCAACGCCGCCGGAGCGCCGTTGCCCGCCTGCGCCGCGTCCTCCTGGGTGGGCAGCGGGCGGTTGCCGACCGGCGACTGCAGGCCCGCGGCCACGTTCACGCCCACCGGCTGCGGCTGCTGCACCTCGACCTGAAGGTTGAACAGGAAGCCGACCGACTCCTCCTTGAGGCCCTCGAGCATGGCCGCGAACATGTCGAAGCCCTCACGCTGGTACTCGACCAGCGGGTCGCGCTGCGCCATGGCCCGCAGGCCGATGCCCTCCTTGAGGTAGTCCATCTCGTAGAGGTGCTCGCGCCACTTGCGGTCCAGCACGCTCAGCAGCACCTGGCGTTCCAGGTTGCGCATGCTGCCCTCGCCCGCGAGGCCGTCGATCTCCGCCTCGCGGTTGTCGTAGGCGGTGTGCGCGTCGTCGAGCAGCGCGTCCAGCAGTTCCTCGCGGGACAGGTCGCCGGGCTCGCCGCTCTCGATCTCACCGGTGAGCTCGCGGTAGTCGATACCGCCGGGGTAGAGCGTCTTGAGCGCGCCCCACAGCTTCTCCAGATCCCAGTCCTCGACGTAGCCCTCCGCGGTGGCGCCGTTGACGTAGGCGGTGATCACGTCGGTGATCATCTCCTGCACCTGGCCCTCCATGTCCTCACCGTTGAGGATGCGGGCGCGCTCGGCGTAGATCACCTTGCGCTGCTGGTTCATGACCTCGTCGTACTTGAGGACGTTCTTGCGGATCTCGAAGTTCTGCTGCTCGACCTGGGTCTGCGCCGACTTGATGGCCCGCGAGACCATCTTGGCCTCGATCGGCACGTCGTCGGGCAGGTTCAGCCGGGTCATGATCGACTCCAGCGCCGCGCCGTTGAAGCGCCGCATCAGCTCGTCGCCCAGCGACAGGTAGAAGCGGGACTCGCCCGGGTCGCCCTGCCGGCCGGAACGACCGCGCAGCTGGTTGTCGATACGCCGCGACTCGTGGCGCTCGGTGCCCAGCACGTACAGGCCGCCCGCCTCGCGCACCGCCTCGGCGTCCGCGTCGACCTGCTGCTTGACCCGATCCAGGGTGGCGTGCCACTGGGCCTCGTACTGGTCGGGGGTCTCGACCGGGTCCAGGCCCTGCCGGCGCAGCAGGATGTCGGCGATGATGTCCGGGTTGCCGCCCAGCACGATGTCGGTACCACGACCGGCCATATTGGTGGCGACGGTGACCGCGCCCGGCCGACCGGCCTCGGCGACGATCTGCGCTTCCTGCTCGTGGAACTTGGCGTTCAGCACGCTGTGCGCGATGCCGCGCTTGGTGAGCAGCTTGGACAGGTACTCCGAGCGCTCGACCGAGGTGGTGCCGACCAGGACCGGCTGGCCCAGCTCGTGCTTCTCCTGGATGTCGTCGGCGACCGCGGCGAACTTGGCCTCTTCGGTCTTGTAGATCAGGTCGGACTGATCCTGGCGGATCATCGGCTTGTTGGTCGGGATCGGCACCACGCCCAGGCCGTAGGTCTGGTGCAGCTCGGCCGCCTCGGTCTCGGCGGTACCGGTCATGCCCGACAGCTTGTCGTACAGGCGGAAGTAGTTCTGCAGCGTGATGGTGGCCAGCGTCTGGTTCTCCGGCTGGATCTCCACGCCTTCCTTGGCCTCGATGGCCTGGTGCATGCCCTCGTTGTAGCGGCGGCCCACCAGGATTCGACCGGTGAACTCGTCGACGATGATGACCTCGCCGTCGCGGACGATGTAGTCCTTGTCCTTGGTGTAGAGCTCCTTGGCCTTGATGGCGTTGTTCAGGTAGCTCACCAGCGGCGAGTTCGCGGCCTCGTACAGGTTGTCGATGCCCAGCTGGTCCTCGACGAACTCGACGCCCGCCTCGTGCACACCGATGGTGCGCTTCTTGATGTCGACCTCGTAGTGCAGGTCCTTCTTCAGCAGCGGGGCGATGCGCGCGAACTCCGCGTACCACTTCGAGGAGGCGTCGGCCGGGCCCGAGATGATCAGCGGGGTGCGGGCCTCGTCGATGAGGATGGAGTCGACCTCGTCGACGATGGCGAAGTTGTGCCCGCGCTGGACCAGATCGTCCAGCGTGTGGGTCATGTTGTCGCGCAGGTAATCGAAGCCGAACTCGTTGTTCGTGCCGTAGGTGATGTCCGCGGCGTAGGCCTCGCGGCGCTCGGCCGGGGTCATGCCGCCCAGGATCACGCCGACCTCGAGACCGAGGAAGCGGTGCACGCGGCCCATCCACTCGGAGTCGCGCTTGGCCAGGTAGTCGTTGACGGTGACGACGTGCACGCCCTCGCCGGAGATGGCGTTGAGGTAGGCGGGCAGCACACAGGTCAGGGTCTTGCCCTCACCGGTCTTCATCTCCGCCACATTGCCGATGTGCAGGGCGGAACCGCCCATGATCTGCACCTTGTAGTGCTTCTGGTTGAGCACTCGCCAGGACGCTTCCCGCGCGGTCGCGAAGGCCTCCAGCAGCAGTTCGTCGAGGGTCTCGCCCTCGGCGTAGCGCTGTTTGAACTCCGCGGTCTTGGCCTGGAGCTCGGCGTCGGAGAGCGCCGTGTACTCCTCGTCGAGGGCGATGACCTCGTCCGCCAGGCTTGCCAGCCGCTTGACCGTGCGACCTTCACCAATCCGTAGCAACCTTGAAAAACTCAGCGCAGGCACGGGTCTTGTAGTCCTCTGGTCGGTGTTGTCGGTAGCCCCCACCATGACGGGAGGCCTGCGCGCGGGCGCGCATTCACAAGCCATGGTAATCCGGCCCCCATCGTAGGTGCTGAACTGCGCACGGGACTGCCCGGGCGCTGAGGAGAAGCTGTGAAAACGCGACGCCCGCACCGCCGCTCCCGACCCCGGCGAACGCCCAGCGAATGGGCTTGCGGCCGAGGCTGATTCGACACCCCTGACGTACCATGTAGGGGGTCCGGCGTGCGGCGGTCCGCGTCCGCGCACCCGGAACCGCGGCACCGACGACGGTGCGTGATCTCGGGCAGTGCGGCCCATACATTCCCCCAGGTGACCGGATTGCGATAGCTTGCCTCCAGGCGGTTCGTCCGTATGAAAGCCGGCGCCTCGGCAGGGGGAAACTGCGAGGCGCGGGCAGGGATAAGGGAGTAGCGGGCAGCGTGATCACCAGACTGACGCCGCAGGACGCGTCGTTCTACCGGCTGGAATCCACCAGCAACCCCATGCACATCGGCTCGCTGGCGATCCTGCGCAATCCTGCGCCCACCGGTAGATCGGGGCCCGGGCCGCTGGATTACGACCGGCTGGTGTCGCTGGTCGAGTCGCGGCTGCCGCTGGTGCCGCTGTACCGGCGCAAGGTGCGGGAGATCCCGTTCGCGCTGGGCCGCCCGATCTGGGTGGACGACAGCCACTTCGACATCACCTACCACGTGCGGCGTTCCGCGCTGCCCGAGCCGGGCACCGACGAACAACTGCTGGACCTGGTGGCCCGGCTGGCCTCGCGCCCGCTCGACCCGAGCCGGCCGCTGTGGGAGATGTACCTGGTCGAAGGCCTGGCCGACGGCCGCTGCGCGATCTTCACCAAGACCCACTCGTCCCTGGTGGACGGCGACAGCGCGCTCGAGATCGGGCATGTGATCCTGGACACCTCGACCGCACCCCGCGAGGTCGCCGACGACGCCTGGGCCGCCCACCGCGAGCCCGCCGAACTGGAACTGCTGCTCGGCGCGGTCGCGCACCTCGCCACCCAGCCCCGCGAGGGTCTGGAGGTGGCGCGGCACCACATGGCCGAGGCGTTCGCCATGGTCGACGCCACCGGCAAGGCCGTGCAGAAGCTGGTGTCCATCGTCCGCACCGCGGCCATCGGCGCGCCCGACAGCCCCCTGAACACCCGCACGTCCCGCAATCGCCGCTTCGAGGTGGTGCGCACCGATCTCGAGGACTACCGCAAGATCCGCAAGCGGTTCGACTGCTCCATCAACGACGTGATCCTCGCGGTGGTGACCGGCGCGCTGCGCAATTGGCTGCTCTCGCGCGGGCAGGTCCTGACCGAGGCCGACGCGCTGCGCGCGGTGGTCCCCATGTCGGTGTACGCCGACGGCCCGCACGGCGAACTGAAACCCGCGGGCGAGGTCACCTCGCTGCTGCTGGATCTGCCGGTGGGCGAACCGAATCCGGTGATCCGCATCGAGCACATCAAGCACGCCACCGAGGCGCACTCCCGGCATCAACGCGGGGTGCGGGCGCGGACGCTGGTGCACATGGCCGGATTCGCTCCGGCGAGCCTGCATGCCATGAGCGTGCGGTCGGCGAGTACTTTTGCAGAGCACACGTTCAATCTGGTGATCACCAACGCGCCGGGTCCGCAGCAGGCCATGTACATCGGCGGCGCGCGGATGCTGGAGATGTACCCGGTGTCGCCGTTGCTGCGCTTTCAGGCTCTGAGTATCGGGCTCACGTCCTACGACGGGCGGGTGTTCTACGGACTCACGGCCGATCGCGACGCCATGGCCGATATCGCGGTGCTGACCGCTTCGGTGCACGAGTCGATGGAGGAGATGCTCGGTGCCTGCGTCCAGTGAGTCGTCCGCCGTGCCGAAGAAGCTACGGGTCTACGTCCCGGCCACGGTGCCGATGCTGCGGGAACTGGTGAAGGACCGGGAGATCCGCGCCCTCAACGACACCGCCTTCGCGGTGACCCCCGCACTGCGCGAGGCCTACGCCTCCGGCGACGACGAGGAACTCGCCGAGGTCGCCATGGCCGAGGCCGCGCGCGCCTCGCTGCGACTGCTCGCCGAGGAACAGGCCGCCGCCGACCTGGGCGGCGAGGACGCGGGCGACGAGTCGGGCGAGGCCGCGCCCCGCGGCCCGATCTTCCGCCGCGCGGTCATCGCCGCCGACGTCACCGGCGCGACCCTGCGCCCCGACCTCGACGACGCCGTGGTCCGGCTCTCCGCCGCCATCCCCTACGGCCGCATCGCGTCCATCCACGTGGACCTGGCCGAGGCCGAATCCGAGGTGGCCAAGGCCGTCGAGGTCATCGACGCCGCCGACATGGGCGACGCCGACGCCGAATTCGTCCTCGGCGACGCCGAAGACCACCAGCTGGCCTGGTACGCCGCCCAGGAACTCCCCTTCCTGCTCGACCTCCTCTGACCGCCAAGGCCTTCTCTCACCGCCTGGCGCGACCCGCCGTACGCCCGGCGGGATCGTTGAACTGCCGACGCGAACCGCTGAACGCCGGGCTCTCGGCTGTCTCCGCACCGCCATCCACAGCCCTCGATCCGAGCCCCCGATTCGCGGAATCGGGGGCTCGAGAGCTTCGAGAGGTGCTCCGAACCTACGATGCCGTAACCTGGCTGTGATGGTTGCCTGTCACAGGGGCGACCGGTGCGCGACGAAGCGCTGACCAGCGTGCACGACGACAGAAAGCGTTCCCGGATATGGCATCGAAGAGTGGCGGATTCTCCGTGCGAGGACTGCGCGAGTGGCTGGAGGCCCCCGTGGCCGAAGGCGGGAACGCCGGGCGGACCCCGCTCGACGCCCTGCGCGGAGCCGCGGCCCGGATCACCACTCCCCTGCTGCCCGACGACTACCTGCACCTGGTGAACCCGCTGTGGTCGGCGCGCGAGCTGCGCGGCCGCATCGTGGAGGTCCGCAAGGAGACCTCCGACTCGGCCACCCTGGTGATCAAGCCGGGCTGGGGCTTCGACTTCAAGTTCGCTCCCGGCCAGTACATCGGCATCGGCGTGCTGGTGGAGGGCCGCTGGCACTGGCGCTCGTATTCGCTGACCAGCCCGCCGGATTGGACCGGCGACGGCGCCCACAAGGGCCGCCGCCTGATCTCCATCGCGGTGAAGGCGATGCCGGAGGGCTTCCTGTCCACCCACATCGTCTCCGGTGTCCCGGCGGGCACCATCGTGCGCCTGGCCGCGCCGCAGGGCGGTTTCGTGCTGCCGGATCCGGCGCCGCGCAAGGTGCTGTTCCTGACCGCGGGCTCGGGCATCACCCCGGTGATGGCCATGCTGCGCACCATGGATCGCCGCGACGCGGTCCCGGATGTGCTGCACGTGCACTCCGCCCGCACCCCTGACGATGTGATGTTCGGCGACGAACTGCGCGAATTGCACGACCGCCGGCCGGGCTTCACCGCCCACCTGCACCTCACCGGTGAGAACGGCAAGTTCGCGCTCGCCGATCTGGACACCGTGTGCCCGGACTGGCGTGAGCGCGAGACCTGGGCCTGCGGCCCGCTGCCCATGCTGGACGAGATCGAAAAGCATTGGGCCGCCGCTGGTATCGGCGACCAGCTGCACGTGGAGCGGTTCGAGATCGAGCGCAACGCCACCGCCGAGGGCGGCACGGTGACCTTCGCCAAGACCGGTCGCACCGCCGAGACCGACGGTGCGACGACCCTGCTGCAGGCCGGCGAGGACGCCGGCGTGCAGATGCCGTTCGGCTGCCGCATGGGTATCTGCCAGACCTGTGTGGTGACTGTGACCGAGGGTCATGTACGGGATCTGCGCAACGGCAAGGAACACCGCGCCGGCGACAAGATCCAGACCTGCATCTCCGCGGCCGCGGGCGACTGCACCCTCGAGGTCTGACCGACACTGCCCCGGGCCCGTCCCACACCGCACCGTGTGGGACGGCTCCGCCCGAGAACCGCTACCCTCGATAGCAATCGAGCCTGACCGGCCCCCGTCGGGGCCGCCCGTCCGCGCAACGGTGCGAGGCAGATCAACCACGGAAGGACCTGCCGGTGGCCATCACCGACATCAAGGCGTTCGCCCATCTCACGGCGTCCGATATCGAGACCCTGGGCCAGGAGCTCGACACCATCCGGCGCGATGTCGAGCACTCGCTCGGCGAGCGTGACGCGCGCTACATCAAGCGCACCATCGCCGCGCAGCGGATCCTCGAGGCGGCCGGTCGTGCCACCCTGTTCGCTTCCAAGAAGCGCTGGGCCTGGCTGACCGGCACCGCTCTGCTCTCGGTCGCGAAGATCATCGAGAACATGGAGCTCGGGCACAACGTCAGCCACGGGCAGTGGGATTGGATGAACGACCCGGAGATCCACTCCACCACGTGGGAGTGGGATATGACGGGGACGTCGGCGCAGTGGAAGGCCGCGCACAACTACTCGCACCACATGTACACCAACATCCTCGACATGGATGACGATCTGGGCTTCGGCATCCTGCGCATGACGCGCGACGAGGAGTGGAAGCCGATCAACCTGGTGCAGCCGGCCGCGAACCTGGTGCTGGCCGCGCTGTTCGAGTGGGGCATCGCGCTGCATGATCTGGCTGCCACCAAGGAGCAGATGGGTGTGCCCCCGTCGCAGCTCTTCCCGCCGCGCCACATCCTGACCGAGCCGAACAAGGCGTTCTGGCGCAAGGCCGGTAAGCAGGTCGCCAAGGACTTCGTGATCTATCCGGCGCTGACCGGTCCGGCGTGGAAGTCGACGCTGAAGGCGAACGCGACCGCGAACCTGGTCCGCAATCTGTGGGCCTACGCGGTCATCTTCTGCGGCCACTTCCCCGACGGCGCGGAGAAGTTCACCGAGGAGCAGTTCGAGAACGAGACGCAGGGCGAGTGGTACCTGCGGCAGATGTTGGGCAGCGCCAACTTCGACGCGGGCCCGGCCATGGCGTTCATGAGCGGCAATCTGAGCTATCAGATCGAGCACCATCTGTTCCCGGACCTGCCGAGCAACCGCTACGCGCAGGTGTCGGTGAAGGTGCGCGAGCTGTGCGACAAGTACGACCTGCCGTACACCACCGGCTCGCTGGGCAAGCAGTACCTGTTGGCTTTCCGCACGATTCACAAGCTGGCGCTGCCGGATCAGTGGCTGAAGCGGACGGCCGACGACGCCCCGGAGACCTCCTCGGAGCGCAAGTTCGCGGGCATCTCGCTGCCGGCGTGGAACGGCTCCGAGTGGCTGGCCGAGCACAACAAGTCCGGCGAGTGGCTGGCCGTGCACAATGCGTCGGAGTGGCTGGCCGAGCATCAGCCGAGCTGGGGCCTGGACCCGGAGACGGGTGAGCGGCGCGGGCTGCGGTCGGCGCTGCAGGAGGCCAAGGTGGCGCTCAAGGAGAAGGCCGCGCACGAGAAGCAGGTGCTGCGCGAGGCCAAGGAGGCTTTGCGCGAAAAGGCTTTGGCGGAAAAGGCTTTGCTGACCGAGAAAGCTCAGCGCGAGGGTTGGTTCTCGCGTAAACTCCGCCGTAATCGCTAGCAGACGAGGGTCGCGAAAACAATGCGGGATTCGACACGTTAGAGATTCGATTGTCGTAACCTACGGGACCGTAACCTACGGTACTGTAACCAGCATGGCGATCTCGGATGTCAAGGAATACGCGCACCTCACCCCGGAGGATGTCGAAGCGATCGGGGCGGAGCTGGACGCTATCCGCCGCGAGGTCGAGTCAACCCTGGGCGATAAGGATGCCCGTTACATCCGCAATGTGATCCGTCTCCAGCGCGGCCTCGAAATCAGTGGCCGCGCAGTGCTTTTCGCTAGTCTGTTCCCGCCCGCGTGGCTGGCCGGCGTCGCCCTGCTGGGCACCGCCAAGATCATCGAGAACATGGAGATCGGCCACAATGTGATGCACGGGCAGTGGGACTGGATGAACGATCCGGAAATCCACTCCACCAAGTGGGAATGGGACAACGCCGGTCCCTCCGAGCACTGGAAGATCACCCACAACTTCCTGCACCACAAGTACACCAACGTGCTGGGCATGGACGACGACATCGGCTACGGCCTGCTGCGCGTCACCCGCGACCAGCGCTGGACGCCGTTCTACCTCGGCCAGCCGGTCTACAACCTGCTGCTGCAGATGTTCTTCGAGTACGGCGTCGCCATCCAGCACCTGGAGCTGGGCAAGGTCGCCAAGAAGAAGTGGGCCCCGGGTTCGCCCGAGCGCATCCAGTTCGAGGAGGACCGCAAGACGGTTCTGAAGAAGATCGGCAAGCAGGCCGCCAAGGACTACCTGATCTTCCCGCTGCTCACCGGCCCGTCCTTCCTGGGCACGCTGACCGCGAACCTGGCCGCCAATGTGGTCCGCAATGTGTGGACCAACGCGGTCATCTTCTGCGGCCACTTCCCCGACGGCGCGGAGAAGTTCACCAAGTTCGACTGCGACAACGAGACCCAGAGCGAGTGGTACCTGCGCCAGATGCTGGGCTCGGCGAACATCTCCGGCGGCCCGGTCATGCACTTCATGACCGGCAACCTGTCGCACCAGATCGAGCACCACCTGTACCCGGACATCCCGTCCAACCACCTGAAGGACATCGCGGTGCGGGTGCGGGCGCTGTGCGAGAAGTACGACCTGCCGTACACCACCGGGTCGCTGCCGGTGCAGTACGCCAAGTCGTGGCGCACCATCATGAAGCTGTCGCTGCCCAACAAGTACCTGCGCCGCTCCACCGACGACGCTCCGGAAACCAAGTCGGAGAAGATGTTCGGCGGCGCGGCCACCGTGGACCCGATGACCGGCCGCCGCCGCGGCCTGCGCACCGCGCTGAAGG
>NZ_JBHWHH010000227.1:0-9799 GCF_042732555.1 Nocardia sp. NPDC059764 | reverse complement strand
TTCCTGCGTCGTGTCGCGTCAGTCGTCGTTCTGGCGACGCAGCAGTTCGTTGACGCTCACCTGCCGCCCCTCACCACCGCGGTGCTTGGCGTCGTCCTCGTCCGGCTTGCCGGGGCGGCGACGGGAGGTGCGCAGATCCGACATCCACTGCTCGATGCTGCTGCGCCCGCCGCCGTCCTCGGGCTGCTCACCGGCCGCGTGATGCGCCGGATGGTGTTCCGCGGGAGCGGCTTCCGGCGCGGGCTGCTCGCCCTCCGGCTGCGGCTGGTACAGCTGGGCCCGGGTCGCCGGATGCGGCGCGATCTTCGGCGTCGGCGGCGGGAGCACCCGCTCGGACCCGACCGTGGACGTGGGCGGTGTCGCCTCGGGCTGCGGCGCCGGCGGTGCGGGCTGCGAGATCGACGGCACCGAACTCGGCGGCGTGACCGGGGCGGGCGGGGGCGTGAAACTCACGTCCTGGCCGTACGCCTGGCTCGCGGCGGGCTGTTCGGGCTTGCGCTGCGGCAGGCCGGGTGCGGGACCGCGTGCGGGCGAGGCGAAGTCGCCGATCGGGGTCACCGGACCGCGGGGCGCGGCGGACTCGGCGGGTCCGGCCGGGGCGACCGGCGGGACGGAACCGAGTTCGGTGGTCGGCGCTTCCGCGGCGGCCGCGCTGATCACCCGGCGCGGGGCCAGCGGCGGCACCGACTCCACGGGCGCGCCGTAGGTCTCCGACGCGGTGCCGAAGGTCTCCACGGACGGGCCGAAGGCCGCCTCGGTGCTGGGTTCGCTGATACCCGCGGGCTTGGCGAAGGCCGGGGACGCGGTGGTCGACGGCGTGACGCCGAAGCCGGGACGCGCTGTGGCGGACGGGAATCCGGTCGGGGGGCGCTGCGGTTCCGGAGCGGGCGCGACGCTCTCCGCCTGCTGCGCGGTGTGCTCCGGCGGCTGCGGCGGGTTGTCGGCGGGCGGCGTGGACTCGGCCGGCGTCACCGTGTCGATGCGCTGGGTCGGGGCCTCGCTGTCCACGTCGACGGTGCGGCGCGGGCGCGGCTTGCGCGGGCGCGCGGGCGTGGAACCGTCGGAGACGATCGGGATCTGCATCGTGACCGGGTCGGTGATCGGGGTGGTCTTGACCAGGTCCACCACTTCGCCGCCGCCGGGCCGCTCATCGTCGAGGATGGGCTCGCCCAGGCCGATCTTCTGCTGGATCTTCTTCATCCACTTGGGCGCCCACCAGCAGTCGTCGCCGAGCAGCTTCATGGTGGCCGGGACCAGCAGCATGCGCAGCACGGTCGCGTCGATGAACAGCGCCGCCACCATGCCGTAGGCGATGTACTGCATCATCACGAGGTCGGAGAACGCGAACGCGCCCGTGACGACCAGCAGGATGAGCGCGGCCGCGGTGATGATGCGGCCGGTCTGCGCGGTGCCCGCGCGCACCGCCTCGGTGGTGCTCGCGCCTTGCGTGCGCGACTCCACCATGCGGGAGAGCAGGAACACCTCGTAGTCGATGGACAGGCCGTAGACCACGGAGATGATCAGGACCAGCACCGGCGACATGATCGGCTGCGGCGTGAAGTTCAACAGACCCGCGCCGTGACCGTCGATGAAGATCCAGGTCAGGATGCCGAGCGTGGACCCCAGGCCGAGCGCGCTCATCAGCGCCGCCTTGATGGGCAGCACCAGCGAGCCGAAGGTGAGGAACATCAGGATGGTGGTCACCAGCACCACCAGCGCGATCATCAACGGCATGCGGTCCAGCAGCGCGCTGATCGAATCCTGTTCGATCGCGGGCTGACCGGTGACCATCATGTCGACGCCCTCGGGCACCTCCATGGCGCGCAGCGAGTCGATGGCGGCGGCCTTGTCCGCGCCCTTCTCCAGGCGGCCTTCCGAGACCCACACGTTGGAGCCGTTCGGCGGCTTCGACGGGATCTGGAACTTGCCGTTCGACAGCAGGCCCGGCGTATTCGCGTTGGCCTCGCTGATCAGCGGTCCCACACTGCGCGAATCGTCGGTGACGATGACCAGCTGCAGCGGATCGGACTTGCGCATCGGGAACACTTCGTCGAAGTGCTGCTGCGCCAGACGGGTCGAGTTGTCCGGCGGCAGATAGGTTTCCGAGATACCGCCGAACTGCAGGTTCTTCACCGGGATGATGAGCAGCAGCAGGCCGATGGTGATCGGGATGGCCACCTTCAGCGGGTGCTTCATGACCCACGCGGTCATCCGGCCCCAGAAGCCGTTCTCGATCTCCTCGGTGGTCTTCTCCTTGCGGAAGCGCTTGAGGCCCAGGGCATCCACGCGCGGCCCCAGAATGGACAGCAGCGCGGGCAGGACGGTGAGCGCGGAGACCGCGGCCAGCGCGACGGTCGCGATGGTGCCGTACGCCACGGACTTCAGGAAGCCCTGCGGGAACAGCAGCATGCCGGCGCTGGCGGCGATGATCATGGTCGCGGAGAAGACGACCGTGCGGCCCGCGGTCTGCACCGAGCGCCGCACCGCGGATTTGGTGTCGTAGCCGTCGGCCACTTCCTCACGGAAGCGACTCACGATGAACAATCCATAGTCGATGGCCAGGCCCAGGCCGATCATCGAAACCACCGGGGAGACGAACGAATTCACCTCGGTGAACTTCGTGATCCCCATGACGATGCCGTTCGCGCCGAGCACGGTGAGGCCACCGATGATCAGCGGCAGCGCGGCCGCGACGACACCGCCGAAGATGAAGAACAACAGCACCGCGACCACCGGAATCGCGATGATCTCCATGCGCTTCTGGTCCTGCGCCATGGTGTCGTTCAGGGTGCCCGCGATCGGCTGCATACCGCCGACCTCGACCGTCACGTCCGGAACGGTGAAGGCGTTCTTCACATTCCGGTAGTTGCGCATGATCTCGGTGTCGTTATCGCCCTTGATGGCGACCGTCGCGAAGGCGTGCTTGCGATCCGGGCTCACCGCCTGCGCCAGCTGCTGACCGGTCTCGGTCTTCCACGGCGACGCGTTGACCTGCGTGATCTCCGGGTGCTGCTTGGGCAGGTCGTTCAGGGACTGGATGACCTTCTGACTCCACGCCGGATCGTCGACGGTCTTGCCGTCGGGCGCGGTGTACAGCAGCACCACGTCGCTGTTGTGGTCGCGGTTGTAAACCTTGTCCTTGAGCTGCGCGGCCGCGGTCGACTCCGAGGTCGGGTCGTCCCATCCGCTGGAGCTGAGATGGTCCTCCAGCCCGAACCCGAACGCTCCCAACGAGAGCAGTGCGGCGACGACCACACCCAGGACGGTGTAGCGCAGCTTGTAGACCAGGTCGCCCCAGCGGGTGAACACTAAGCGACTCCTTGAGCGGGGCGGGAGGTGAGCAGGGCCGACAGCGGCCGGAACGGCTGCAGCCACGCACCCTCGTCGGGCAGCGAGTCGAGGCTGACCCTGGGCAGCGGTTCACGGAACACGCCCGGGATGTCCTCGAGGTCGATGAATTCGAGAATATCCGACGTGACGGCCCAACTCGCGTGCTCGCGGAAACCCAGTACCTGAACAGGCACGCCGGAAGCGGCGATCTCCTCGAGGGGCGCGCGGAACGCCTGCCCGTCGGCGGAGGCCACCATGATCCCGGCCAGTCCGGCGCCGCGGCGGCGTAGCTCGATGTGGCCGAGCATGTCGCTGTCCACATCGGAGTCTTCGTCGATCTTGGGTTTGGCGAAGACGGCGTAGCCGACATTGCGCAGTGCCTCGACCCAGGGTCGCACCACATCGGCGGTGCCGGGGGCGATATTGGTGAAGACGGTGGCCTCGGGCTCCACCCGGGTGGTGCTGCCTACCGATAGTTCGGCGGTGCGGGCCAGCAGCCAGCGGCCCAGCGCGTCGAAGCGCGGGCGGTAGGCGGCGGTGGGGCGGCCGCCGAGGATGGCGCCCAGGCCCATATCGAGATTCGGTGCATCCCAGACCAACAGCACGCGGCGTACGTCGGTGGCGGTGCCGCCAATGGCTACGGCTGCGTTGCCGTGGAGCCCGGTGGTGCCCTGTAGTCCGGTCGAGTCGCCGCCGTGCATTATTCCGGCAACTTCCGCGACCTCCGGGGTCATCTCACTGACGCTCATGATTCGATCTTCCCCCAGATGAACTCGGTGATGGCGCTACCCGCGCGGAGTCCTTTGTTTTCGAACTTGGTAATCGGACGTTCGAAACCAATCGGTGCCTTGTTTCGATACGCCTCGGGGTCCCCGCCGGTGGGCTCGTTCATGCCGATGAGCTGGGGTTCCGCATTGCCGTACAGGCCGATCCACTCCGCGTAGTCCGCATGGTCGGTTGCGACATGCAACACGCCGCCCGGAATCAGCCGACTTGCGATGAGTGCGAAGGTTTCCGGCTGCAACAGCCGCCGCTTGTGATGGCGAGCCTTGGGCCACGGGTCCGGAAAGAACACGCGCACGCCCGTCAGCGATTCGGGAGCAATCATATTTTCCAGGACATCCACGGCATCGCCGCGCAGCAGTCGGAGATTGTCGATCCCCTCCCGCTCCACCCGCTGCACCAACTGCGCCAGACCCGGCTTGTAGACCTCGATGCCGATCAGGTTGAACTGCGGCTCGGCCTGCGCCATGGCCGCGGTGGCCGTGCCGGTGCCGCAGCCGATCTCGATGATCAGCGGGGCCGAACGGCCGAACCAGGCGTCGGCGTCCAGCTTTTCGTCGGATACGTCCTTGCCGATCACCGGCCACACCCGATCCCAGGCGTCCTGGCGGGCGGGCGACACCGCGCCGCGGCGGGCGCGGAAGCTGGTGACCCGGGGATAGAGCCGGTTGCCGCCCACGGGGCGCTCGCGGCCGGCGGTCTGCCCCTCCTGGTCGGCGGTCTGGTTCGACTCGGCGGCGGGGTTCTCCGGGTGACCGGGGTCACCGGCGGGGTCGGCGGACCGCGGCCCGGGAGCTGGCTCGGCAGAGGGGTTCGCGGCGTCGTTCACGGCGTCCATTGTCCAGTATTCGATCCTTAGCGCAGCAATCGACCACGGGTTCCGACGGCCAAGATCAATCCGGCTGCCAGGCCGGACGCCACACCGGACACGCCGCCGCGACCACGCGCGATGGCGACCGCACGGTGACTCACCTTGCGGTAGTTGCCATTTCCACCACCTCTCGAGGGGTGCGTTCGAGCCCGCTTCCCCGACCGCGCGGTCTTGATTGTGAGTTCCGTGAGAGTTTTCCGCCCCCACCCCCGCATCCGCCCGCTACGCTGCCCGCGTGCCGCCCCGGCGAACGCCGCGCATCCAGGTCACCGGCCGCGCCCGCGCCGGAAAAACCACCCTCTGCCGCGCCCTGTCCCTGCTCACCGCCGAGGAAACCCGCCCGATCGACCGTCCCGGCCGTCCGAACCCCACCCTCGACGCCGATCTTCTCCTCTATGTCCTCCCCGGCCAGGCCGACGCAGCCGACCGCCGCCTGCTCGCCATCCTCCCGCCCGACCGCACCCTGGTCGTCCTCAACAAGGCCGATGCCATCGGCGTGCGCTGGTCCGACGCGGCCACCGCGGCCGAAGCGCTCGCCTCGGATCTCGATCTCCCAGTCTTCCCCGTGGTCGCCACGCTGGCGGCTCACACCCGCTCGGGCACCCTCACCGACGTCGACCTGAACACGCTGCGCCGCCACCGCGACGATCCGGACCCGCCCCTCACCCTCTCCCACGACCTGTTCGCCGCCCCGGACCTCGCCCCCGATCCCGAAGCCCGCCGCGCGCTACTCGACCGCTGGGATCTCCACGGCGTCTCGTGCGCCCTGGCCGCCCTGCGCCACGCTCCGGAGCTCCCCGTACGGCTCCTCCTGCAAATCCTGCACTGCGCCAGCGGAATCGACCCGCTCCACCGCGAACTGCACCGCCGCTACGAAGCCGCCGCCGTCGGCCGATGAACCTGCCGCGGCCAAGCCGACCACACCCCCTGGAACGAATCAGCGGTGTTGATGCCAGCACCGCGCCCCGACGATTCACCGCTTCCCGAGCCGAAGCCGGACGCCGCACGCCCGGATACCCGCCTCGAATTGCCGCCGCCGGTACGTGTTTCGGCGCTCCCGGAACGACAGCTGACAAAGGAGCCTGGCTCCGGCGCGTTCGGCGGTGGGCTGGAGCTGCCTCCGTTGTCCAGGGTGACGGCCACAGAGTCGGATCAGTTGTCGGCAGGTCACCGCGCCGCTGATGCCGCCTCGCCGGACGTGGTTTCCGGTATCGCTCCGGGCGTGGCCGATGCGGCGGTGTCGACCGCGTGCAGGGCGGCCGAGCTGCCCGAAGCAGTGGAAGCCATTGTCATGCGCTGGAATCCGCACGGTCTCGCGTTGCTGCGCGGGATGGCGGCACCGGGGGAGGCCGCGGCGGTCGCGATCATCGGCGGTGACGAATCGGCGGCGCTGCGGGTGGAGCTGGCCAGGTTCCGGCCGCACATCGATCTCGTCGGCGGTGACCCGGCTCATCCGCGTCGGGTGGCGCTCGTCGTGCTCGATGCCGGTGCCCTCATCGGGGAGGAGCTGCTGGGCCGGGTACGGGGGTTGTGTGCCGACGGGACGCGGATCGTGTTCGCGCTGGACGGGATTCACGCGCATCGCGAGTGGCGGGAGGTGCGGGAGCTGGATTCGGAGCTGCTGGCCGAGGTCGGTGGCGGCGGGGCGGAGATCGTGCCGGTGTCGGCGCGGATGGCGGCGGTGGGGCGCGGGACGGGGGATGCGGCGCTGGTGGATCGGTCGGGGGTGGGGTTGTTGCACGCGCGGTTGGTGGCGGCGGCCGGGGCGGGCGCGGTCGGGGATCAGGTGGCGATCGTGCGGGAGCGGGTGCTGGAGGAGACGCGGCGGCGGATTCGGGGGCAGTTGGGGAAGGTGCGGGACGGCGGGGACGTGGCGGGTTTGCGGGCGGAGCGGGCGCGGTTGCTGGCGGTGGGGGACGGGGGTCGCGGGGCGGCGATGAGCGTGGTGCGGAATCGGGCGCAGCTGGCTCGGGTGGAGCTGTCGCACGAGGTGGGGGCGCGGATTCGGGGGTTGCACGGGGAGTTGCGGGATGAGATCGACGGGTTGGCGCGGAATGCGCTCGCCGAATTTCCGGCGCGGGTCGGCGTATGTGTGGAAAAACTCACACAGGAGATGGATCGGTCGATTCGGTCCCGGATCGGCGAATTGTGCCGTCAGGTCGAGGAATCCGTCGCGGCGGAATGGCATATATCTTTTCCGGCCCCGGTGGACCGGGTATCGCGGGCCGCGCCGACGCCGGGACCGCGGCCGCGGGGCGTGGAGGACCACCTGGTGCTGGTGCTGGGGGCCTCGGCGGGGTTCGGGCTGGGGCGGCTGCTGGTGACGCCGCTGGCCCTGTTGCAGGCCTTCGACTACGCGATCATGCCGATCAGTCTGGTCCTGGGCGCCGCGGGCGCGGGCTGGGTGGTGCGCGCCCGCCGACGCCTCGCCGAGGGCGCTCACCTGCGGCAATGGGTCGCCGACGCGCTGGTCGACGCCCGTGCGGGACTGGAACAGCGGGTCGCCACCGCCCTGGTGGACGCCGAGGAGCGGCTCACCGACGAGGTGCTCGGCAGTGCCGCCGCCCGCATGGTGGAAACCGATTCGCGGGTCGGTGAATTGGAGGCGCAATTGCGGCACGCGGCGCAGCGGCGACCCGCGCTCGTGCAGGCATGCGAACGTGACCTGGCCGCACTCGAATTCGGATAATGGCTGGTCGGAGGTTTCGACCCGGTACCGACTGGACAACCCGATTCCGTACAGCGCGATATATGGCGTTAACCTCTATGGCAGGAACCAGGGCATCCGCCGAGTTCCCGTACATGCGTCCAGCCGGTATGGGCGCGCGTGCGGGACCGACGGGAGCCTTGCCGCAATTGGTGGCACTCGGTGTCGCGAGCCGCGCTCCTCGGCTCGATGTTCATCGGGGCCGCCCATCTCAGGAGAGTTTTCATGACCTCAGCGACCATTCCTGGTCTTCACGATGGCACCGCGCCCACCGAGCACAAGGAACTGCTTGCCTGGGTACAGGAGGTCGCAGAACTCACCCAGCCCGACCGCGTGGTCTGGTCGGATGGGTCCGAAGAGGAAGCGGCCCGTCTCTCCGAGCAGCTGGTCGCCGCGGGCACCTTCAAGAAGCTGAACGAGTCGAAGAAGCCCAACTCGTACCTGGCGCTCTCCGACCCCTCCGATGTGGCCCGCGTCGAATCGCGCACCTACATCTGCTCCAAGAACGAGGCCGACGCCGGTCCGACCAACAACTGGGTCGACCCGGCCGAGATGCGCGCCACCATGACCGAGCTGTACCGCGGCTCCATGAAGGGCCGCACCATGTACGTGGTGCCCTTCTGCATGGGCCCGCTCGGCGCCGAGGACCCCAAGCTGGGCGTCGAGATCACCGACTCCGAGTACGTCGTGGTCTCCATGCGCGTGATGACCCGCGCCGGCCAGGCCGCCCTCGAGAAGCTGGGCACCGACCGCCCCTTCGTGAAGGCCCTGCACTCCGTCGGCGCCCCGCTCGCCGAGGGCCAGGCCGACGTGCCGTGGCCGTGCAACGACACCAAGTACATCACCCACTTCCCCGAGGACCGCGAGATCTGGTCCTACGGTTCGGGTTACGGCGGCAACGCGCTGCTGGGCAAGAAGTGCTACTCGCTGCGCATCGCCTCGGCCATGGCGCACGACGAGGGCTGGCTGGCCGAGCACATGCTGATCCTCAAGCTGATCTCGCCCGAGAACAAGGCCTACTACATCGCCGCGGCGTTCCCGTCGGCCTGTGGCAAGACCAACCTCGCCATGATCCAGCCGACCATCCCGGGCTGGCGCGCTGAGACCCTCGGTGACGACATCGCGTGGATGCGCTTCGGCGCGGACGGCCGACTATATGCCGTCAACCCGGAGTTCGGCTTCTTCGGTGTCGCCCCCGGCACCAACCACAGCTCGAACCCGAACGCCATGGCCACCATGGAGGCCGGCAACACCGTCTACACCAACGTCGCCCTCACCGACGACAACGACGTGTGGTGGGAGGGCCTCGAGGGCACTCCGGACCACCTCGTCGACTGGAAGGGCAACGACTGGTTCGAGCGCGAGTCGGAAACCCTCGCCGCGCACCCGAACTCGCGCTACTGCACCCCGATGTCGCAGTGCCCGACCCTGGCCCCCGAGTGGGACGACCCGCAGGGCGTGCCGATCTCGGCCATCCTGTTCGGCGGTCGCCGCAAGACCACCATCCCGCTGGTGACCGAGTCCTTCGACTGGCAGCACGGCGTGTTCATGGGCTCGACCGTGGGCTCCGAGCAGACCGCCGCCGCCGAGGGCAAGGTCGGCACCGTCCGTCGCGACCCGATGGCCATGCTGCCGTTCATGGGCTACCACGTGGGTGACTACCTGAACCACTGGATCACCCTCGGCAAGAACGCCGACGCCCAGGCGCTGCCGAAGATCTTCTACGTCAACTGGTTCCGTCGTGGCGACGACGGCCGCTTCCTGTGGCCCGGATTCGGCGAGAACTCCCGCGTGCTGGAGTGGATCGTCGGCCGCATCGAGGGCCGCTCCGAGGCCACCGCCACCCCGATCGGCAATGTGCCGGTCGCGGCCAACCTCGACCTCGAGGGCCTGGACGTGACGGCCGCCGATGTCGACGAGGCCCTCGCGGTCAACGTCGAGGAGTGGAAGCGCGAGATCCCCTCGATCGAGGAGTGGTTCGAGTTCATCGGCGACAAGCTGCCTTCCGGCCTGCGTGACGAGTTCGAGGCTCTGAAGGAGCGTCTGGCCTGAGACGGCCGGTGGTGGGGGCGCACGCCCCCACACCCCGATAAGGGTGAGCGGGGGTG
>NZ_JBHWHH010000226.1:0-10032 GCF_042732555.1 Nocardia sp. NPDC059764 | reverse complement strand
GAACCGGGGGGCTGAACTACTTTCCGGCCCTGTTCTTCAGCGCGGTGACGATCTCGTTGACCGCGGCCAGCACGTCCTGTGCGGCGTGGTCGAGATTGGCCCGCACCTGTTCGAGGGTGGCCTGGAAGTCCTCGGGGGTGATCTTGTCGGCGAAGGACTTCGCCATGTCGGCGAGGTCGGCGGCCGCGGTCTGAGCTCGTTCGGCCAGTTCGGCGGCGGCGCCGCTGGCGCGTTCGGCCAGCTGCCCGGTCGCCGCCCCGGCCCGCTCGCGCAGGTCGGCGGCGGTGACGCCGAGATCGGTGGTCAGGTCGTCGGCGGTGGTGCGCAGGTCGTCTGCCAGGCGTTCGGTCGCGTCCTCGAACTTCGACGCGCCGTCGCCGAGATCGTCGTCGGTCGGCATGATCGGACCCCTATTTCGATCCGCGGTCGGGCATCTCCTTGACCTTGTCGGTCAAGCCGCCCGCCTCGTTGCCGTCGCTGAAAGCACTCATCGGAACCTCCTACGTGGGTGGTCACGCCCGGAAGAGCGGCGATCTTTCAGCAATTGATACTAGTCGGTTTGTTCGAGGCTGGGGCGTACTCAGTTCACCGGGCCCAGGACGCGTTCGATGTAGGCGTTGGTGAACCGGCCCTTGGGGTCGAAACGGCGGCGCACCTCGGCGAAGCGGTCCCACTCCGGGTAGCGCTCACGCAGCGTCTCGGCGGTCTGGAAGTGTCGCTTGCCCCAGTGCGGGCGGCCGTTGTAGCGGTCGAAAACGCGTTCGCAGGCGCGGAAGTACGGCTCGTAGTTCATGCCCTCGTACTGGTGCACCGCGATGTAGCAGGTCTCGCGGCCGCCGGCGGGGGACAGGAAGGCGTCGTCGGGGGCGACCCAGCGCACCTCGATCGGCATCGGGGTGTCGAAATGCTTGGCCACCTCCTTGATCTCGCGGATGGCGTCGATCGAATGCTCGCGCGGGATGGCGTATTCCATCTCGGTGAAGCGGAACAGCCGGGGGCTGGCGAAGACCTTGTAGGAGCGTTCGACCTGGCGGCGGTAGCTGCCCGCGTAGGCGGCGCTGCGCTGGACCATCGGGATCAGGCTCGGGCGCCACCGGGTGAGTTTGCACAGCGCGTCGAAGGTGTAGTTGGTCATGAGGATGTCGGAGAACCAGTCGACCGCCTTGCCGCGCGGTTGCTCGGCCAGGTCGACCCGATTGTTGCGCTTGGTCATGGCCAGCGGGCTGTGCGCGAACATGTAGAACTCGAAGTGCTCGTTGCCCTCGACGTACGTGTCCAGATCGGCCAGTACGTCCTCGACCGGGACCGGCCGCTCGACGCCCTCGAGCACGAACGACGGCACCATCTGCAGGGTCACGGCCGTGACCACGCCCAGCGCGCCGACATTCACGCGCGCGGCGCGCCAGCCGTCGGGGTCGGTCTGCTCGTTGAGTTCGACCCGGCTGCCGTCGGCCAGCATGAGCTCCACCGAATGCAGTGCGGCGGAGAGGTTCTGCAGCTTGGATCCGGTCCCGTGGGTACCGGTCGCGGTGGCGCCGGCGATCGACTGCACGTCGATGTCGCCGAGATTGGGGAAGGCCAGGCCCAGCGGGTGCAGCGCGTTGCTGGCGGCGTTGAGGGTGATGCCGGCCTCGACGCGGACCAGGCCGGTGGCGCGGTCCACGTGCAGGATCTTGTCGAGCTGGTTCAGCCGCATGAGCGTGCCGTCGGTGAGCACGGTCTCGGTGAAGGAATGTCCGGACCCGGCGACCCGGACGGTGTGGCCGTTCGCTTCGGCCTGAGCGAGTACTGCCGCGACGTCCTCGGGCGAGCTCGGTTCGGCGATGGACGCCGGGGTACAGCTCTGATCCCCGGCCCAGTTCACCCAAGAGTTGGTCATGCGACCAACTTTAAACCGCCAGTGTGATGCGCGCTACCGTTTGCGCGGGTTGAAGGCGGCCGCCTTCGCTCGCTCGACCTCGTCCTCGGACAGCGGAGGCTGCGTGAGCGGCAGGCGAGGCACGCTGTCGCCGCGCACGCCATTGAGAATCACCGCCATGTAGCGCTCCCACACTTCGGGATTGACCGGCCGCGCGAAGCCCGCGATGCCGTCGACCATATTCACCATGGCGAAGAAATCGGCCGGTTCGATGTCGGGCTGCAACACGCCCGCGTCCTTGGCGCGTGCGATGACCGCCTGCATGCCGGGCCGGATCTGATCCTTCATGCACACGAAGCGGTCCATGCTGTCGTGCAGTTCGAGGAGCACCTCGCTGAAGCCCCGGTTGGCGGCGATGTGCCGGCAGGAGTACTCGAACAGGTCGGTCAGGCCCGTCCAGGGATCCGGGTGGTGCAGCGCCACGTTCACGGCCTCGGCCAGTTCGGTGACCATCTGCTCGAAGACCTCGGAGATGAGCTCCTGCTTGTTGGCGAAGCGGCGGTAGACCGTGCCGACGCCGACGCCCGCCCGCTCGGCCACATCGTCGAGGGTGACGTCCAGCCCGCGATCGGCGAACAGCTCGCGGGCGGCCGCGATGATGCGCTGCTGATTGCGGGCGGCGTCCGCGCGCAGACGCCGAGGTGGGGGCGCGGTGGTGACGTGATTCACAGGCTAATCCTATCAGCAATCGGGATTATCCGGAGGAGGTATCTCCGTTTAGCTGGTAGCTTGATCGGCAAGCGGAGATGGTTTCTCCACTAAGTTTAGGGGACGAGGACACCAACCATGACTACAGCGCTCGAGAAAGACGTCACAGCCCCGGCTGCGACCGGGGACAAGGCAGGGCGGCGCGGATCGCACGCCCTGCGCTGGTGGGTGCTCGCCGTGCTCGGCGTCGCCCAGTTGATGGTCGTGCTCGACGCGACCGTCGTGAACATCGCGCTCCCGCACGCGCAGGCCGACCTCGGCTTCTCCAACGGCGACCGGCAGTGGGTCATCACCGGCTATGCGCTGGCCTTCGGCTCGCTGCTGCTGCTCGGCGGACGGCTCTCCGACCTGTTCGGCCGTCGCACCACCTTCATCACCGGTCTGATCGGCTTCGCGGTCGCCTCCGCGGTCGGCGGCGCGGCCGGCAACTTCGAGGTGCTGGTCGGCTCCCGCGTCGCGCAGGGCGTGTTCGCCGCGCTGCTCGCGCCCGCCGCGCTCTCGCTGCTGACCGTCACCTTCACCGAACCCGCCGAGCGCGCAAAGGCATTCGGCATCTTCGGCGCCATCGCCGGCGCGGGCGGCGCGCTCGGCCTGCTGCTGGGCGGCGCGCTCACCGAATGGGCCTCGTGGCGCT
Organism: Nocardia sp. NPDC059764; assembly: GCF_042732555.1. Lineage (NCBI taxonomy): Bacteria > Bacillati > Actinomycetota > Actinomycetes > Mycobacteriales > Nocardiaceae > Nocardia > Nocardia sp. NPDC059764. The sequence goes on along the minus strand of NZ_JBHWHH010000226.1, from coordinate 6,772 downwards.
GGGTGATGTACGTGAACCTGGTCTTCGCGGCCGTCGCGCTGGTCGGCGCGATCGTGCTGCTGGCCAAGCACACCGCCACCACCCGTCCCAAGCTCGACCTGCCCGGCACGGTGACGGTGACCGCCGCGCTGTTCGGCATCGTCTACGGCTTCTCGCACGCCGAATCCGACGGCTGGACCAATGGCGTCACCCTGGCCTTCCTGATCGGCGGCGTCGCGCTGCTGGGCGTGTTCGTGTGGCTGGAACAGCGCGTCGCGCACCCGCTGCTGCCGCTGCGCGTGGTGCTGGACCGCACCCGTGGCGCGTCCTACGTCGCCGTGTTCACCATCGGCATCGGCATGTTCGCCATGTTCCTGTTCCTCACCTACTACATGCAGCAGCAGCTGGGGTACTCGCCGATCCGCACCGGCGTCGCGTTCCTGCCGATGGTCGCGGGCATGGTCGCCGCCTCCACCACCGTGCCCGCGCTGCTCATTCCGCGGGTGGGCCCGAAGGTGACCGTGGTGACCGGATTCCTGCTCGCCACACTGGGAATGGCGCTGCTGACCCGCATCGGCGTGGACACCGGCTACGCGAGCCACATCCTGCCGAGCCTGCTGCTGATGGGCCTGGGCCTGGGTATGGCGATGTCCACCGCCTTCAGCGGCGCGACCGCGGGCGTGGAGCACGCCGACGCCGGCGTCGCCTCGGCCATGGTGAACACCAGCCAGCAGGTGGGCGGCTCGATCGGCACCGCGCTGCTCAGCACGCTGGCCGCGACCTCGTTCAACGACTATGTGGCCGGGCACGTTCCGCCGTCGCCGCGGGTGCTGGCCGAGGCGGCCGTGCAGAGCTACACCACCACCTTCTGGTGGGCCGCCGCGATCTTCGTGGTCGGCGCGGTGGTCACCGGGCTGATCATGCCGAACAAGGTACCGGTCCCCGCCGAGGGCGAACCCGTTCTCGCGCACTGAGATCCGAACCCCTGGACATCGTGGTCCAACCATGAAAGCGGCCCCGCTCGCCGATCCGAGCGGGGCCGCTTCGTTTTCCTTGCTTACCGCGATCAGCGGCAGTTGGAGGGCGGGGCCAGATCCAGCGGCACCTGGTCGTTGCCGCCGTGCCATTCGTAGAGCGGCTGACGGATCAGCTCGGGCACGATCTCGAGCGCGTTCTCGTGCATGGTGCGGATCAGCGCCGGGTCGTTCTCCTGGCCCCGGGTGAAGACCTCGCCGATGCTGTGGTTGGCGCCGACCGAAATGATGTCGTCCACACAGGAATTGGCGATCCGGTCACGCATCCAGTAGCCGTACGGCGTGAGTGAGCTGTCGAGCTGCATCTCGCCGGGGTACTCGCGTTCCATGCCCGCGGCCACCTTCACGAACGGCTGATACGACAGCAGCGGGCGCGGCCCGGGGCCGGGGGAGATCAGCGTGGTCACCGCGGCGATGGGCGCGCCGGTGGAATTGGTGGAGCGGAACAGGATCTGCCACACCGTCGCCCCGGGGAACGGATGGGCGGGCACCTGGCGGGAGTTCAGCACGTCACCGTTCTGGGCGGCGTCGAGATTCCCTGCGGCGTAGTAGAATCCGTCCGGATCTGGGACGGGGAAAATCGCCCCGGCGTGCGCCGCGGGCGCGGCCGCCATGACGGCCACCAGGACCGTGGCGATTCCGAAGCTCTGAACCAGCATCTTTCCGATCGACTGGCGCACCGCCAACTTGGCTCTCCTCGAGGCCGATGGGACAACTCCGGGCAAGCCGCACTATCCTCGCAGTTCCGGGCTGCTGTTCGGGCTCAGCAACACGCCAGACAGCGGCGATTGGGCCAGGCACATCGAAGGGAGGGTGATGGCGGCGAACACCGTGGGCGTCGACGTCGCCCTGCTCGGCGTCATCGCCCTGGGCGGCGCGATCGGGGCGGAGGTGCGCTACGGGGTGGGCGTCCTGCTGCCGCAGCGCGGTCCGATCCCCTGGCACACCTTGGCGGTCAACGTGATCGGTTGCTTGCTCATCGGGGTACTCATGGTCTGCATCACCGAGATCTGGGCGGCGCACCGGCTGTTACGGCCGTTCCTCGGGGTCGGTGTGCTGGGCGGATTCACCACCATGTCCACATACGCCGGGGAAGTTCGTACACTGCTCGAATCGGGCCGAATCGGCTACGGGCTCGGCTACCTCGGGGGGACGGTGGTGACCGGGCTGATCGCGGTCGTGCTGGGCGTGGGTGCGACACGATGGATATCGGGAACGGCGCGACGATTGGGGGCAGGACGATGAGCACGGAGTCCGACACCGACACGGTCCGGCGGTGGATACCGGCGTCGCGGCTGACGGTGCTGCTCGGCGAGGACGACACCTATCGGCATCGGCCCCGCTATCACGAGATCGTGCGGCGTGCCCGGGATGCCGGATTGGCCGGGGCGAGCGTGTGGCGCGGCGTCGAGGGGTACGGGGTGTCCTCCCAGATCCACACCACCCGACTGCTCGATCTGGCCGAGCGGCTGCCGGTGATGGTGATGATCGTCGATGACACCGACCGGTTGCGTTCTTTCGTGGAAACGAATGCGGACCTGCTGGATTCACTGACTGTCGCACTCTCGCCCGTCGACGTCTTCGACAGGGTGCGGCGGTGACCGCGCTGGCGGTGATCCTCGGCGCGCTGCTCGGTGCGCCCGCCCGATATCTGGTGGATCGCGCGTTGGCCCTTCGATTCGATAGTGTTCTCCCCCTGGGCACACTGACGGTGAACATGGGCGGTTCGGCGTTGCTGGGCGCGTTGATCGGTGCGGGAGCAAACCATTGGCTCTTCGCAGCCGCGGGAACGGGCTTCTGCGGCGCACTGACCACGTTCAGTACCTTCGGATACGAAACGGTTCGATTGGCCGAGGAGGGCGCTTACAGCTATGCGGTGGCGAACGTCGTGATCGGCGTCGGCGCGAGCCTGGCCGCGGCCTACCTCGGTGTCCAACTCGGGCAGTGGGTACGGCCGTGATCCTCATGACCAGCCGGGCGCAGGCGATACGGAAGGGAGGTGCGAGCATGGCCCACGATCGAGCCGGACGACCGGCGCGGGCCACGGACCTCGAGGACATCGCGCACCTGGTGACCGCCTACTACAGCCGCATCCCGGATCCGGCCGATCCCGCGCAGCTGGTCTCCTTCGGCACCTCCGGGCATCGCGGATCCAGCCTGGACTGCGCGTTCAACGAGGCGCACATCCTGGCCATCACGCAGGCCATCGTGGAATACCGGGCCTCGCGCGGCATCACCGGGCCGGTGTACCTGGCGCGGGACACGCACGCGCTGTCCGAGCCCGCCTGGACCACCGCCCTGGAGGTGCTCGCCGCCAACGATGTCACCGCGGTCATCGACGCCCGCGACAGGTACACGCCCACACCGGCTTTGAGCCACGCCGTGCTGCGCCACAACCGGGGCGGCACCCGGCATCAGGCCGACGGCATCGTGGTGACGCCCTCGCACAATCCGCCCCGCGACGGCGGCTTCAAATACAACCCGCCGCACGGCGGCCCCGCCGACACCATCGCCACCGACGCCATCGCCGCCCGCGCCAACGAGCTGCTGCGCACCGGGCTCTCCGAGGTCAGGCGCACCTCGCTGGCGCACGCGCTGGCCACCAACGTGGAACGCTACGACTATCTGGACCGCTACATCTCGGACCTGCCCAACGTGCTGAATCTGGACGCCATTCGCGGTGCCGGGATTCGGCTGGGCGCGGACCCCATGGGCGGCGCCTCCGTGGACTACTGGGAGGAGATCGGCCAGCGCTACGACCTCGAGCTCGAGGTGGTGAACCCGTTCGTCGACCCGACGTGGCGGTTCATGACGTTGGACTCCGACGGGCGGATCCGGATGGATCCGTCCTCGCGCTACGCCATGGCCTCACTGGTGGCGATTCGCGACGATTACGATATTTCGACCGGCAATGACGCGGACGCGGACCGGCACGGAATCGTGACTCCCGATGCGGGACTGATGAATCCGAACCACTACCTGGCGGTGGCGATCGAGTACATGATCGCCAACCGGATGGGCTGGGACGCGCTGACCAAGATCGGCAAAACGGTGGTGACGTCCTCCATGATCGACCGGGTGGTCGGGGTGCTGGGGCGCGACGTGTACGAGGTGCCGGTCGGGTTCAAGTGGTTCGTGCCCGGATTGTTCAGCGGCAGCCTCGCTTTCGGCGGCGAGGAGTCCGCGGGCGCCTCGTTCCTGCGCATGGACGGCACCGTCTGGACCACCGACAAGGACGGTATCCTGCTGGCCCTGCTGGCCGCGGAGATCACCGCTGTCACCGGGCAGAGCCCGTCCACCCGCTACGCCGAACTCGAGAAGCGCTACGGCTCACCCGCCTACGCCCGCGTCGACGCCACCGCCACCGCGGAACAGAAGACCCGCCTCGCGGCGTTGACGCCGGACATGATCACCGCGACCGAAATCGCCGGCGAACCCATCACCGGCATCCAGACCCGTGCCCGCGGCAATGGCGCGGCCCTGGGCGGGCTCAAGATCACCACGGAGAACGCGTGGTTCGCGGCCCGGCCCTCCGGAACCGAGGACAAGTACAAGATCTACGCCGAATCCTTCGAGGGCCCCGAGCACCTCGTACAGGTGCAGGCGGCCGCGGAGGAGATCGTCGGACACGCGTTGTCCGGTGAGTAGTACGGCGTTCGGCCGGATATCGGAATGAGTGGATCGGTGTGTGCGGTCGGTGAGTGAATCGGTGCTGGAGACGCGGCGGCGGCTACCCGTGGAGATCTGGGTGCTGGTGGGCTCGGCCTTCACCATCGCCATCGGATTCGGTTTGGTCGCACCGGCCCTGCCGCAGTTCGCGCGGAGCTTCGACGTCGGCGTGGCGTCGGCCTCGTTCATCGTGAGCGCGTTCGCGTTGATGCGCTTGATTTTCGCCCCCATGGCCGGGCGGCTGCTGCAGAAACTGGGCGAGCGCCCGGTCTACTTGACCGGCCTGCTCATCGTGGCGGTCTCCACCGGCGCGTGCGCCCTCGCGCAAAGCTATTGGCAGCTCCTGGTTCTGCGTTCCCTGGGCGGCATCGGATCCACCATGTTCACGGTGTCCTCCCTGGGCCTGGTGATCCGCATGTCCCCGCCCGCCGAACGCGGCCGCGTCTCCGGCGTCTACTCCACCAGCTTCCTCATCGGCTCCATCAGCGGCCCGCTGGTCGGCGGCGCCCTGTCCTTCCTGGGCCTGCGCGCCCCCTTCCTGATCTACTGCGTCGCCCTGCTGATCGCCAGCCTCATCGTCTATGTGGCCCTCCGCGATTCCCCTCTCGCTCTGCCGGAGAAGACCGACGGCGCGCCCACCATGTCCTTCCGCGAAGCGGTCGCCCGTCCCGCCTATCGCGCCACCCTGTGGACGAACTTCGGCAACGGCGCCGCCGTCTTCGGCGTCCGGATGGCCTTGGTCCCGCTGATCGTCGTGGAGGTCCTGAAACAGGACGCCGCCCTGGCGGGCGTAGCCCTCACGGCTTTCGCCCTCGGCAACGCCTCGGTCCTGTTCCTCTCGGGCCGCTGGTCGGACACCCTGGGCCGCAGGCCCTTCCTCATCGCGGGCACCTCGATCTGCGCCGTAGGCACAGCGGGCATCGGCCTCGCCTCGACCCTGCCCTGGCTCCTCGCCGCCTCCGCCCTCGCGGGCATCGGATCAGGAATGTTCACGCCCGCCCTGCAGGCGGCGGTCGCCGACATCATCGGCCCCGGACGCCGTGGCGGCCCGGTCCTCGCGGGCTACCAGATGTCCGCCGACCTCGGCACCTTCCTCGGCCCCTACGCCATCGGCCTGCTCGCCGACCGCGTCTCCTACGGTGTGGCGCTCGGCGTCACCGGCGTGCTCCTCGCCTCCGCCTCCGCGGTCTGGCTGGTCGTGCCCGAGACCCTGCGCCGCAAGGAAGCCGCGCTCGCCGTCGACCGCTAGGGGTGGGTATCGGTGGGGTAGGGGTGTCGGGCAGAGTGGTGCGGGTGAGCAATCCGACTTCGAAGCACACGCCGCAGCCGGTCTCGAGCAAGACCACCTATGCGCTGGCCGGGGTGGCGGTGGTGGTGATCGTGCTGATCGTGTTCGCGGTGTTCCAGTGGAACCGCGGTGGCGGGGACGCGGTGCGCAACGACGGGTACGGGTCGGCGCACGATCCGGCCGTGGAGGTGGCGCTGGACTCCGACGGGGCCATCGTGCTGGGGAAGCCCAAGGTGGCGAAAACCCTTGACGTCTACGAGGATCCGCTGTGCCCGGCGTGCGGCCAGCTGGAGAAGGTCAACGGCCAGGAGATCGCCCAGCAGGTCGACGAGGGCAAGCTCGCGGTGCGGTACCGGCTGGTGAACTTCCTCGACTCGCGCTCGGGCAGCAAGGACTACTCCACCCGCGCCGTCGCCGCCAACGAATGCGTCGCGCAGGACGGGAACGGCCCCGTGTACGCCAAGTTCCACGAGCTGCTCTTCACCACGAAGCAGCCCTCCGAGGGCGGCTCCGACCACGACAACAAGGAACTCGCCGCCATCGCCAAGGAAGCGGGCGCGAGCGACTCCGTCGCCAAGTGCATCACCTCCGGCGACCGCGCCGACACCGCCCGGGCCCACGCCACCGCCGCCCTGAAGGCACTCGGCGACGCCCTGAACGGTCCTGCCGCCACCCCGTCGGTCTTCCTCGACGGCAAGAAGGTCGACCGCGGCAACGCGGACTGGGTGCTCAGCGCCGCGAAATAGGCTGCGGAACAGCGGTCTTCGAACAACCGATTCAGGCCGGGCGGTCGACTCCTGCG
>NZ_JBHWHH010000225.1:0-10081 GCF_042732555.1 Nocardia sp. NPDC059764 | reverse complement strand
GTTCGTTTGCGCGCCTCGGTCGTCAGCGCAGGAAGCGGACGGCGGCGTTGCGGAGCGCGATGCCGGCGGCGGTGCCGGGAACCATGAGGGCGGTGGCGGCGCGGAAGCCGCGCTGCTTGGGTTCGACGAGCTTGCGGTGGCGGCGCTCGTAGGACGCCAGTGCCTGCCGGGGGTCGCCGGGGGTGCGGGCGAGTTCCTCGGCCAGAGTGTGCGCGCCCGCGATAGCGAGGGTGGAGCCGCCGCCGCCCACTCCTACCTTTCAGCCCTCTCCGACCTGGCCGCCACCGCCGAGCGCGAAGCCCCCACCCCCTTCGACGCCCTCACCCGCCTCCTCCGCGCCTGCGCCGAACTCCGCCTGGGCGCCCTCGCCGCCGCCATAGAACCCACCCTCCACGCCGACATCAAGGCCGACCCCGCCCTCACCGAAGTCCGCGGCACCATCACCGACCGCATAACCCGCCTCACCACCCAGGCCCACACCGACGGCACCCTCCGCCCCGACGTCACCCCCGACGACATCGGCCGCCTCATGACCCTTCAGATCTACGCCACCCCCGACGACCCATACCCCACCGCCGTCAACCGAGTCCTGGACCTCCTCCTCGACGGCCTCCGCCCCTGACCCCGATCACCGCCGCGCCGCAACCCACCGAGTAACCGACGGCAGCGAGGCCAACACCGCAACACCCAGGTACAACGCCAGCGGGAACAGCGCCACCCCCAGCCCCTCAATATTCCTCGGCGGCAGCCGATACCAATCGAAGACATCTTCCACAAACAACGGAACAACACCCAGGATCACCAGCACCCGCCCCACAGTCAGCCGCCGCAACAACAAAATCCCCCCAGGAATCAACAGCAAAGCAGCAATAGGCCGACAAATCATCCCCACCTCGACCCCCAAGGGATGCCGCACATCATCCGAATACCCCGACATCACCGAGTACTGCAACGCACTCGAAAGCCCCGTGAGCAACCCGAACGCCAGCCCCGCCACCCCCGCCAACACCCCAGCCCCACTATCCGTCCCGGGCGCAGGCACCATATTCGGGCGATACCCCTGCACATGATGCGGTTGGTACGGATACGACATCAATTCCTCCGGCCTACTCGGTCACCTCAACCCCTTGTACTGCAACCACCTTGGATCGCGCCCCTTGCGTAAACCTTTTCGTCCGGATAACGACCTACACGTCATTCTCAACTCACTCCTGTGCCGCCAGCGCCTTGCACGATTAGGAGCCGGACGGCACCGCGCTGGTGTGCTTGGGTCGATAGCGCAGCACCACGACGTCATCGAGAACGGTTGCGTCCACGAACTCCAGGCGGCGGCGTGAGCCGCCGGGGAAGTCGGCGGGGGTGACGAACCTTGGTGCGTCGCTTTGCCCTATGAGCAGAGGAGCGACCGCGTAACGCAATTCATCCGCCAGCCCTGCTTGCAAGAATGCGGTGTGGATGTGGGTGCCGCCCTCGACGATCAGGCGCTCGACGCCACGACGGCCGAGGTCGTCGAGCAGCGCACCCCAGAAATCCTGGTCGGCGATCGCAGTGACCTGCGCGACGGTGTCGAGACGGTCTCCGATCTTCTCAGCACCCTCAATGGTGGTGTACACCAGTGGTTTTCCGGCTTCGATGTGGTGGTGGAACATCTTCGCGTCGGGGGAGATATCGCCGGAGCGGGTCACGGTCACTTTGAGCAGGTTGGCTGGTTTGCCCACGGCAACTCGCTCAGCGCGACGATTCTCGCTGCGCAGCCACAGTCTTGGATTGTCCCGGCGTACGGTTTCCGCGCCGATGAGAATGGCGTCGCACTCGGCACGCAAGGCGTCCACACCGTCGAAATCACTGTCGTTGGAGAGGTAGAGGCGCTCCGGGATCGTGTCATCGATGTAGCCGTCGAGACTGATGGCGACGGAAAGCACTACGAACGGTCGGGGCACTGTTCGTCCTCCCAGACGGTGAAGGCGTCGCGGAAGTCGGCCACGCCCGTTTGAGTACTGGCGGTGTCGATCATGCCCGACAGCTGACGGACCTTGTGCAGGATGCGGGCGGACCCGGTACTCCTGCCGATCTCCAGAGCCCGCGAACCTGCGGCTGCGGCGAGCTCGATCTCGCCGGAAGCCATATGTGCCACGGCAGCCCGTGCGAGATACACACCTTTGTCCCGCGGATAGTCCGGCTGCATAGCCGCTACGGCCGCGTCGAACTGTGAAGTCGCACAGCGATAGTCACCGGTCTCCGCACGGGTATACGCCTGATAGGCATCGATAGGAGTGGTCGAGGAACATCCCCCACTTTGGATCATCCGTCGCGACGGCCACGATCTCGCGGGCGTTGTCGTAGTTACGGGCACTACCCAGCGGATCACCGTCGAGCGCCTGGGCGTGCGCGCGGAACGTTAGTGCGGCGGCGGACGTGGTTGATAGACGCGTCGGCGAACATGGCGGCGAAGGAGTTGCCCGCAGACGTGTTTGCGATACCGGCGGTGGCTGCCCCGATAGCACCCGCTCCGATCCCAATGGCGAACGTCCGGCGCGGCACGGTGACCAGCACAGGTTCTCCGGTCAACGCTCGTGCCGAAACGATGATGCATTCGTCATCGTCTCGCGCACCCAGCTTCTCGCCGAGCTCGGCGGGTGGCAAACGGTCCAGTGCCGTCGGAGTGCCGAGGATGGCCCAGAACCGTTCAGCGACAGCGGGTTCGACCGCCCCCAGCTTCTCATCCATCCGTGTGGCATAGGCAGGGCTGAGGGCGATGTCGGCGCGCAGACGCTCCCACTTCTTGACGGCGTCCACCGAAACGCCCACATACTCGGCGAACTCCTCCCGGACCAGCCGGAGGGCCGAGCGGAATGCCTTGGTTTCAACACCTGTCCACCGTGCGCAAACGCTCATCGGTTCCCCTGTGCCCTAATCGCTCACGAGTACCCGTGCCGTACCCATCGGGTCACTTCTTCCACAGCGTGATCGGCAGAACTCTGGAAGGGGCACGCGGCGCCGGACTGAACTGGCGCCGGGTGCACTCCAGAACCGTTCCAGGGACCAGGAGAACACCCGACATGGCCATCATCCTCGCAGCGATACTGCTCTCGCTACTGCTGTTCGGCACCAACACGGCGTCCCGCGACGTCTCGCCACGCACGTCCCGACTCACCGTCGCGGATATCCAGGCCAGGCTCGCCATGGAACCGCCGCGCACCTACACACCGATCAGTCGGGGGTGGTGACCATGGGCCTCATGCCCTCCGCTGTGGGGTTCCTGCGCAGCGATGTCTCGGGGATGAACCAGCCGCGAGACGAATTGCGAATTCTCGCCGCCGCCAGAAGGACTGGATACGACCTGCGCAAGACCATCGTGTTCAGCTCGCGCACCGACGAACCGATGCGTCGCCTCCGAGTCGCCATCGACCGATTGGGAGTTGATGCCGTAATCGTGCCGAGCACAGAGCATTTCGACAATCGTGTGATCCCCGGAGAGTTGCTCGAGGTCGCGGCCGTCATCACCGTTTCGCCCGGGAACACCTGGGCGCAGACCCGCCGAATCCACTAGGTGATGCGATGTCCATCGAAGGCGTCGGGATTGAACCGGATGAGGACGAGCCCGCCGGGTGGCTGCAGTACATGGACGGGTCGTGGGCCCGGGTAGCGAGGGACGGATCGATCGGCCCATCGATCACGACGGACGATCTACTCGAAGTCGCTTGGCATCGTGTCGATATGGACAAATGAAAAGAGCCCCTCGCCTGCGTGAACAGGTGAGGGGCTCCTCAGCGGTGGCGGAGGGATTTGAACCCTCGGAGGGGGGTTACCCCTCACACGCTTTCGAGGCGTGCTCCTTAGGCCGCTCGGACACGCCACCGGTGGTGACTTTACAGGAGGACCGTGCGGAAACCGAAATCGGCTGGAGAGGGGGCTAGGGGCGGTGGGATTGGAAGAAAGAGTCCAGGAGGGCGGCGCATTCGGGTTCGAGGACGCCGGCTCGGACTTGGGGGCGGTGATTGAGACGTCGGTCACGGACCACGTCCCAGAGGGAGCCGACGGCGCCGGTCTTGGGTTCCCAGGCGCCGAAGACGACGCGGGAGATTCGGGAGAGGACCAGGGCGCCGGCGCACATGGTGCAGGGCTCGAGGGTGACGGCGAGAGTGGCGCCCTCGAGCCGCCAGCCGTCGCCGTGGACCCGGGCGGCGGCGCGCAGGGCGAGGACTTCGGCGTGGGCGGTGGGATCGCCCAGGGCTTCACGGGCGTTGGCGGCGCGCGCGAGTTCACGGCCGTCGGCGTCGAAGACGACCGCGCCGACGGGGACGTCGCGCGGGTCGGCCGCGGCCGCGGCGGCGATGGCGGCCCGCATCATCGCCTCATCGGCGGCGAGCGAGCCGGTCAACGCGGAAGCTTGTCCAGGACCGCCGAGTACTCGTTGGCGAAGCCGAGCCGCTGGGCGATCATGCCGAGCTGCTCGTCGGGGTACAGGTCGGTCTCGGCGAGGATGACCGCCAGCACCGGCTCGGGCAGGCCGAGATCGGAGAGGACGCCGAGGTCGCCCTCTTCCCACGGTTCGACGTCGTCGATCTCGTCGGGGTCGATGTCGGGGACCTCGACATTGAGTTCCTCGAGTACGTCGACCGCGATGTCGTAGTCGATGGCAGCGGTGGCGTCCGAGATCAGGATGCGGCTACCGGTCGGGCCGGGGCGCAGGATGATGAAGAACTCGTCGTCAACGTCGATCAGGCCGAACACCGCGCCGGAACTGCGCAGCGCGCGCAACTCGTCTTCGGCCGCGGACAAACTGGTCAGGGACGCGTCGCTCAGCGGCGTCACCTTCCAGTTGGCTTCCTCACGGACAACGGCCACCGCGAACCCTTCCACGTCGTCGAAGTCGTCCGACGCCGCCCTGTTCGTGCTCGAGCGTTGTGCTGCCATGCGCGCAACGGTAGTCCGCTTCGGGGGAAATGTTGAAGTCGTATGCGAATCTGGTCGCATGACGGGCACTTCGAAACCAGCTGTCTGCGTCCTGGGTACCGGTTTGATCGGCGGTTCGGTCCTGCGGGCCACCGCCGCCGGCGGCTATGAGGCCTTCGGCTACAACCGGTCCGAGGTCGGCGCCAAGGCCGCCCGGATGGACGGCTACGACGTGATCAGCGACGTGGAGGCGGTGCTGTCGCGCGCCGCGGAACGCGACGCGCTGATCGTGATCGGCGTGCCCATGCCCGCCATCGACGCGGTGCTCTCCGATGTGAAGACCTTCGCCCCCGACTGCGTGCTCACCGACGTGGTGAGCGTGAAAGCCCCGGTCGCGGCCGCCGTCCAACGCCACGAACTGGGCGCCCGCTACGTGGGCGGTCACCCGATGGCCGGGACCAGCGAATCCGGTTGGGCCGCATCCACTCCCGACCTGTTCAAGAACGCCGCCTGGGCGGTCAGCGTGGACCCGGGCGTGCACGCCGACAACTTCCGGCGCGTCGCCCAGCTCGCCCTGGACTGCGGCTCGGTGGTGGTCCCGGTGCTGGCGGTGGAACACGACCGCGCGGTCGCCCGCATCTCGCACCTACCCCACGTGCTCGCCGAAGCTCTCGCCGTCGAAGGCGCCAATGGCGGCCCGCTGGCGCTCGGCCTCGCGGCAGGCTCCTTCCGCGACGGCACCCGCGTCGCCGCCACCTCCCCCGAACTGGTCCGCGCCATCTGCGAACCCAATGCCGCGGCCCTGCTGGACGTCCTGGACGACACCCTCGAGGTGCTCACCCAGGCCCGTGACAGCCTGCGCGCCAACGGCACCATCACCGAACTGACCGAGGCCGGTCACGACGCCCGCACCGACTACGAGGACAACGAGCGCTGGCCGATCACCGACATCAGCCCGGGCGAGCGCAACTGGCTCACCAAGCTCATCGACGCCGGGCGCGCCGGCGGCGTTCTCACCTCACTGGACTGACCGGGATCAGATCCGTTCGGCCAGGCCCGGATAGTCGAGGAGGAATCCGTCCTGGTCGACGGTGACGGTCGCCGAGGACACCGGGGACAACACGTGGATGCCGTCCGGCCCGCTGCTGTACGTGAGGCTGGCCTCCTGCACCAGCAGATCCGGCAGCCGCACGTAGACGACCGGAACCTGCACGTCCTCGCTCGCCCGGGCCAGACCGTAGCGGCGGATCGGGAGCGTGTTGAAGAACGGGCTCAGCGCCACGTCCACGTCCAGCGCCCCGCCGAAGGTGGAGCGCACATGGGTGTTTCCGGCGTCGATCAGCCAGTAGTCCTCCTCGTCGCGCGCGATCGAGGCGTGGCGTTCGCCGGTGGCCAGGGTGCTGCGCAGCGACAGCCGCTTGGTGACCCCGGCTTCGTCGGTGACCAGGTCGTAGGACGCGCTGAACGCGGGATGGTCCTCGCAGGCGCCGGCGATGATCCGGCCCGCGGCGCGAATCCGGTTGCCGCTCAGCACCACCCGCACCGATTCCATGCGTGAGGCGTTGTGTGCGCGCCAGGTGAGAATGGCCGGCCACCGCGGCGCTCCCGGCTTGGCGTCCTCACTCCCGTTATCCGTCACGCCTATAACCGTAGTTGCAGGCCCCGGCTCGTCCGAGATCCCCGGCCGGTATCACTCCCGGGACCGGACATCGTGATCAACATGCAATGGTGCGGAGGGGTTCTCGGCGTTTCCGCACGCCAACGCCCGCCGATCGATCGCCCGAGTGATAGCGACCGGCTCTGGAAGTCCGGCCCTGTCGGGCGTTGCGCTCGGTGTGGATGAGGGACTCGAGTAACGTGCTCTGCGGCACGGGGACTCCGGGGTGAAAGGGACTGTTGTGACGGGCGCGCGGATGGTCGGCCTGTTCGCCGGCATCGGTGGGCTGGAACTCGGGCTCGCGGCCCACGGGTGGCGCAGTGAACTGCTCTGCGAGATCGATACGGGTGCGCAGGCCGTGCTGGCGGCGCATTTCCCCGGCGTGCCACTGCATTCGGACGTGACGAAGCTGCGCGCGCTGCCGTCCGGGATCGAGCTGGTGGCGGCCGGATTCCCGTGCCAGGACCTGTCCCAGGCCGGGCGCACGGCCGGAATCACCGGTTCCCGTTCGGGTTTGGTGGACGAGGTGTTCCGGCTGGTCAAGCGCCGGCGGGGACCCCGCTGGCTGCTCATCGAGAACGTGCCGTTCATGCTGCAACTCGGCGGCGGCGCGGCCATGCGCCACATCACCGACGCGCTCACCGAACTCGGCTACACCTGGGCCTATCGCGTGGTCGACGCACGCGCCTTCGGGCTGCCGCAGCGGCGGGAGCGGGTGCTGATGCTGGCGTCCCGCACCGAGGATCCGCGGCCCATCCTGTTCGGGACCGACGCGGGCCCGCGGGAGGTCGGCGATCCGGCGCACGATCCGTGCGGCTTCTACTGGACCGAGGGCAATCGCGGACTGGGCTGGGCGGTGAACGCGGTGCCCACCTTGAAAGGCGGTTCGGGCCTCGGCATCGCCAGCCCGCCCGCGGTCCGGCTGCCGTCGGGGGAGCTGGTGACGCCGGGCATCACCGACGGGGAGCGGCTGCAGGGCTTCGACCGCGACTGGACCACACCGGCGCTGGAGGTGCCGGGCGTGCGCCCCGGGCATCGCTGGAAGCTGGTCGGCAACGCGGTGAGCGTCCGCATGGCCGAGTGGATCGCCGGGCGCGTCACCAACCCGGCCGACGACCCGATCCCCGACGGCGAACCGCTGACCCGCCGCAGCTGGCCGACCGCGGCCTGGGGACATCGCGGGGAGGTCCGGCGGGTGCCGGTGTCCACCTGGCCGGTTCACGCGCCGTACGAGGACCTGCGCTGGTTCCTCGACGATCCCCGGCTGCTGTCGGCCCGGGCGACCGCCGGATTCCTACGCCGCACCCGGATGGGTTCGCTGCGCTTCCCCGAGGGCTTCCTCGACGATGTCGAGAACCATCTCGAGCGCATGGGAGGCGCTCCCGTCAAAGCCGCGTGATCCTTGCCCGACACACCCGCCGCGGCGAGGATGGCCGGATGACGGATGCGCGGCCGAGCACCGATGCGGCGACCAGCGCCCGCATGGCCAAGCAGCGCCGCGCGGGGACGAAGCCGGAGCTGGCCCTGCGGCGGGAATTGCATCGGCGCGGTGAGCGCTATTTCGTGGACCGGGCGCCGCTGCCGGGACTGCGGCGGCGGGCGGATCTGGTGTTCCCGCGGCGGAAGGTGGCGGTCTATGTGGACGGGTGCTTCTGGCACAGCTGCCCGCAGCACGCGACCCGGCCGAAGAACAATGCCGACTGGTGGGCCGAGAAGCTGGCCGGGAATGTGGCGCGCGACCGCGACACCGATGCCCGGCTGGTGGCCGCGGGCTGGACCGTGGTGCGGGTGTGGGAACACGAGGCCGCCGAATCGGCTGCCGACCTGGTGATGACCGCTTTGTCGCGCGGGCTGTGAGGTCGCTGTCAATACATGGGCGACAATGGACTGATAACCGGACCACCCGACCAGTCCGGATGGAACGAATAACTGCCGGGCAGGGCGGTACGAGTGAGCGAGGCCAGCGAAAGCGAGCGCGGTGATGCCAACCGAGCAGAAACTAGCCGAGGCGGCTCCGAGCACGACCGTGCTCCAACCGCGATGGCGACGGGCACTGCGATGGTTCATCGCGATCTTGATCGCGGTCGCCGGACTCGGCTACTCCTCCTGGGTCCTGGAATTCATCCTGCCCATCCAGAGCAACCCGACCAACACCTTCCTCAGCCAGCTGGCCGAGAAGGGCGCACCGTTCCGCTGGGTCTTCACCACCGGTGACACCGTCTCCGGCTCGCTGCTGGTGGTGGCGGGACTGGGCGGCGTGCTGCTGTTCTCGCGGCGGCTCTACTCCACGATCGGCTGGGTGGCGCTGGCCTGCTTCGGCGCGGCCACCATCGCGGACGCGCAGTGGCCGATCGTGCCCGACGAGCCGGGCGCGCCCAAACGCTATGTGGACACCGGACTGTTCCCGCAGCTGCACCAGATTCACGCGCTGACCAGCACCCTGGCCGTCTTCTCCATCTACATCGCGATGATCGCGTTCACGGTGGCCGCGTTCAAGTACCGGCGCTGGCCGATCCTGCGGCACACCGGGCTGTGGATTCTGATCGTCGGCTCGGTGGTGACAGCGTGGATGCTGATCGCCGACAACCTGCCCGGCAACTACGGCCTGGGCATCGCGCAGCGCATCCAGGTCGGGGCCATGTCCCTGTGGCTGGTGGCGCTGGCCGTGCAAATCGTTGTGGCCGAACGCGATTCCGGGACGCCGGCCCGGCACCGGCGCACCGCGCGCTCGTCCGGCCGCTGACCGCCCCCAGCGGTTAGGGTCGGATCGTGACCAGCGACGCGCACCTCGACGACACCGCCACCCAGCTCGACACCGTCGCCGCCGCGACCGAGCGCCTGCTCCCCGCGGTCGCCGCGCTGAGCGAGGCCGACCTCGTCGACCCCTCCCTGCTGCCCGGCTGGACCCGCGGCCATGTGCTCGCGCACCTCTCCCGCAATGCCGACAGCCTGGTCAACCTGCTGCTGTGGGCCCGCACCGGCATCGAAACCCCGCAGTACGCAAGCCAATACCTCCGCGACTCCGACATCGAGGCCGGTGCGCCGCGCCCGCTGCGCGACCAACTCGAGGACCTCACCGCCTCCGCCGAACGCTGGCTGACCCTGGCCCGGGCCATGCCCGCCGACAGCTGGACCGCCACCGTCCGCAACCGCATGGGCGGCGAGATCCCCGCGACCCGCGTCATCTGGATGCGGCTGCTGGAAGTGGAGATCCACCACGTCGACCTGAACATCGGCTACACCCCCGCCGACTGGCCCGAGGAGTTCACCACCCGCCTGCTCGCGCAGTCCCTGAGCGAGGTGAAGCCCGCCGACGGAGCGGGCTTCACGGTCACCGCCACCGACACCGGCTTCACCGGCGCAGTGGGCGCCCAGGGCCCCGAAATCACCGGCCCCGCCGCGTCCCTGGCCGCCTGGCTCATCGGCCGCTCCCCCGGCGCCGACCTCACCGGCGATCTCCCCGCCCTCGCCGCCTGGAAGTAGCCGCACCCACCAAAAGCCAAAGGCCCCACACCGTTTGGTGTGGGG
>NZ_JBHWHH010000224.1:0-10133 GCF_042732555.1 Nocardia sp. NPDC059764 | reverse complement strand
CCCGCTCATCATGGGCAAGGCGACCCTGGGCCTGCTCACCGCGCTCATCTTCGACAATCGGGTCGGCGAGGCGCATTCGGTGTGGATCGACGAGCAGGGGCCCACCTACCTGGGTATCTGGTCGCTCGAGAACGGTCAGACCTCGGTGCACGACGCCATCGCCTACAACCTGGTGGCCGCGTTCCTGCACTCGCTGAGCACCGGCGACCCGAACGCCGCCAACCACGCCGTCGACAGCCTCATGACCCGAAACGTGGAGTGGGCCTACGAGAACGACCGCCAGGTCGTCCCCGCCATGATCGGCAGCTGGCGGCGACACCTGCTCGAGATCCACGGCGGCGAACCCGCCCCCGAATACCGCTGGCAGCTGACCCAGGCCGAACAGCGCTGGGGCGCGCCGATTCCCGACGGCGGTCTGTATTGGATGCGCCCCTACCGCTGGGTCGTCGACTGGCTGTGACCGTCGGGTCGCCCGGCGCCTGAGCGTGCCGGTCGGTACGTCCTGACCGTGCCGGTGAGCGGGGGAGTCGGCGCCGCCGCCTAGGCTGGCGGCATGGCGACCGAAATCTGGCACAACCCGCAGTGCTCCAAGAGCCGCACGGCCAAAGCGGTGCTCGAGGAAACCGGCTCGGACTACGTCGAGCGCCGCTACCTCGACAATCCGCCCTCGGCCGACGAAATCCGCGCCGCCCTGACCAAACTCGGGCTCGAACCGTGGGACATCACCCGCACCGCCGAGGCCCAGGCCAAGGAACTCGGCGTCGCCTCCTGGGGCCGCACCCCCGCCGACCGCGACCGCTGGATCGACGCCCTGGCCACCCACCCCCGCCTCATCCAGCGCCCCATCGTCTTCACCGCCGACGGCCGCGCCTTCGTCGCCCGCGACAACGAAGCCCTCGACGAACTGCGCTGACGGCCTACCAGCCCGCACCGATCCGGAACCCGTGATCGGCGCGGGCAGATTCGCGTCGAGACACCGAAACGCCCCGGCAGGGCAGCGGCCTTGCCGGGGCGAGTCGTATCGGGGTGACGGGTCAGTTCAGGACGAAGACGGGGAATCCCGGTGCGATATCAGTCAATTCGGCGTCGGTCGCGTCCTTGGTGACGCCCTCGAAGAAGCGGCCGACCTCCCAGCCCCAGCGGTCGAGGTAGGCGCGCAGGACGGGGATCTTGTCGGCGTCGGGGAGTTCGATGGCGGTGAAGGTCTCGGACTTGCGGCCCAGGCGCAGTTCGCCGGTCTTGGCGACGCGCAGGTTGCGGACCCACTGGGTGTGGCCGCGCGGGGCGACCAGGTAGCGGGTGCCGTCGACGGTCAGGACATTGACCATGGTGGTGCGCCATTCGCCGGACTTGCGGCCGCGCACCGCCAGCAGCCGCGAGCCCGCGACGCTGATGCCGAGCTTGGGGAGCATGTTGAAGAAGCGGTTCATGTAGGGGTCGAGACCGGTGGGGCCGAGGTAGCGGGTGGCGGCGGTGTGGGCGTCCATGGGATCTTCCTTCACTCTGCGAGAGCGGTGCTCTCTGTTGTGATCAGTGTGCATGCACGCCTCACGGAATGTCAAGAGCGGTGCTCTCGAAATATTCGGGTGATCCGAAACGTGGCACACTATCGGGATGAGCGTCCCCCGAACCGCCCGCGCCCGGGCCAGAGCCGAGATCACCCGCGAGATCACCGACGCCGCGCGCCGGCAGCTCGCCGAATCCGGCGCCCCCGCGCTGTCGCTGCGGGCCATCGCCCGCGAACTGGGCATGGTGTCCTCGGCGCTGTACCGCTACTTCCCCA
This sequence comes from Nocardia sp. NPDC059764, assembly GCF_042732555.1. Lineage (NCBI taxonomy): Bacteria > Bacillati > Actinomycetota > Actinomycetes > Mycobacteriales > Nocardiaceae > Nocardia > Nocardia sp. NPDC059764. The sequence goes on along the minus strand of NZ_JBHWHH010000224.1, from coordinate 8,350 downwards.
GCCGCGACGACCTGCTGACCACGCTCATCATCGAGGCGTACGACAGCATCGCCGACGCGGTCGAGAACGCGGTCGCGGTCGCGGACACGCCCCGGGCGCAGTGGCGGGGGATCTCGCACGCGGTGCGCGACTGGGCCAAGGCCCACCCGCACGAATACGCCCTTGTCTACGGTTCGCCGGTGCCCGGCTACCGGGCCCCGGAATCCACGATCGGCCCTGCCTCCCGGGTGCCGGTGGCCGCGCTGGGCGTGGTCAACCGGGCGTGGAAGTCGGCCAGTCTCACGCTGCCCGAGGGTCCCGTCGATCCGGTGCTGGCCGCCCAGTCCGCGGGTATCGCCGAGCAGGTCGCGCCCGGCCTGCCCGAGGTCGCCGTGGTTCGCGCGGTCATGGCGTGGACGCAGCTCTACGGCACGGTCACCTTCGAACTGTTCGGCCAGCTCGACAACAGCATGGACCCGGCCGGACCGTTCTTCGCCTACTCCGTCGAGGCCATGGCCGACTTCATCGGCCTGACCCGCTAGTGAGTCGAACGGTGTTGCGCTACAACGTGAACGGCGGCGCGCCGATCCCGGCGATGCGCAGATTGCCCCATGGATCGCGCTCCTGGAGGACGCCGGGCGCCGGCGCCCGGCCCTGGACGGTCAGGAAGACCTGGCCCCGCCCGGGTTCGGGGCGCGCCGCGCCGTCGTCTGCGGAAACCCGCCCATGCCAATGGAACTGGCCGTCGATCGGATCCAGATTAGTGGTACAGGCTGTCACGGTCAATGCGGAGGTGGGTATCGTGAGGCGCGTGACCGGGACCCGACGCAGCAAACCCGCGCCGCCGGGCGCCGACGGCCGCAGTACGCGCTGGGACGATCACAAGGCCCGCCGCCGCGTCGAGATGCTCGATGCCGCGCTGGCCGTGATCGAGGAGCACGGCACCGAGATCTCCGTCCAGCAGATCGCCGACCGCCTGTCGGTCCCGCGCCCGGTCGTCTACCGGCACTTCGACGGCCGCACGGACCTCGACGAAGCCATCCGCCGCCACATCCTCGACGGCCTCACCACCGAACTCATGCCGCGCCTGCACCCCGACGGCACCGTCCGCGACCTGGTGCGCGGAGCCGTCGGCACCTACGTCGGCTGGGTGGAACGCCACCCCCACCTGCACCGCTTCCTCACCGCCGCCGACCCGCACGGCGAATCCTCCACCGCGCTGGCCGGAGCCCGCGACCGCATCGGCGGGCGGCTCGCGGACCTGTTCGCCGACGCCCTGCACCGTTTCGGCATCGACCGGAACCGGGCCCGCCCCATGGCCTTCGGCACGGTCGGCTTCGTCGACGGCGTGGTCAACAGCTGGCGCGCGGCCCCCGGGCTGTCCTCGGAGCACATCGAGGGCATCCTCACCGAATCGGTGCTGTCGCTGCTCGAGGGCAATGCCCGTAGTCTGGACGTGCCGCTGACCCGCGACACCGTCGTCGCCGACCTGCTCTCGCGTACCGAGGCGGCGCGGGCGTGACGTCGATCGACCCGAGGACTCCGATGGCTGCACGCACTCTCGCCCGGCTGGCGGTGTTCACCGGAGTCGCCGGGGCCGCACTGGCTCCGGCCGCGTCCGCCGACGCCGAACTTCCCGCCGGACTGCACTGCGACGTCCTGGACTGCCGTAACGACACCGACACCGAATACGTGGTCTCCGGCTACATGCAGTGCGAGTACCACGACTCGGACGGCGGCGGATCCTCCGGCAGCGAGCAGTTCGTCGATTTCGTGCCGGCGCATTCGCTCTACCGGCTCTCCTCCTGCATCGACGGCCAGGCGCCCTACCTGCGCTCCATCGACGAGGTCGACTAGCCCCGCACCCCGCCGGTGAGGGCCAGATAACTGCGATTCCACAGCCACTCGACCGGTCCGCGCTCGAAGCGCCGCAGCCAGAAGTGGGCGAAGGCCAGCATGAGCGCGCACACCAGCACGTAGATCCCCACCGTGAACGGCACCCGGGCGTTCGCCGACACCAGGCTCGCCAGGCCCAGACCCCAGCCGTAGCACAGGAATCCCGCCACCAGGTTCTGGAGGATATAGCAGCTCAACGCCATTCGCCCGACATCGCCGAAGCGGCGGCCCACCCAGCCCGGCCGGGGCCGATGCGCGTACACCTCGGCGACCAGGGCCAGCAGCCCCAGCGAGACCACGGGTGCGGTGCCGTAGCGGGCCGGCAGGATCAGATCGCCGCCGATCAGGCCCAGCGCCAGGTCGACGGGCGCGGCGATGCCGAACCCGATCAGCATGAGCCGCTTGCGGATTCGCGCGCCGCCCGGCTCGAAGATCCCGGCCCGGAACAGGCGCGCGCCCAGCAGGAACAGGGCGATGGACATCGGGAAGATGAGCAGCGGTTCGAGCCGGAACACCAGCAGGTGCTCCCACCGGAACGCCACCAGATCCCAGAACGAGCCGTCCGCGTACGGATTCGGATCCAGCGCCTGGCGTGGGCCGGAATCGTCGGGTGATCCGACCGCGATCGCCACCGCGAACAGCGACAACAGCGCGATGTGCACGCTCGCCTGCGCGATGAGCCAGCGCCGCTGCGCCTTCGCCCCGGTGGCCAGGATGAACGCCACCACCAGGCCGGTGACCGCGTACCCCATCAGCACGTCGAACTCGGCGACGAGGAAGAAGTTCAACAGGCCGTCGAGGAACAGCAGCCCCGCTCGCACCGGGTAGCTGCCCGGCCAGGCGCGCCCACTCCGCGCCGCCGATCGCTGTTGGATAGCCAGCCCGATGCCGAACATGATGGTCAGCAGCCCGAGGAACTTGCCCTGCGCGAGTTGCTGCAGGAATCGTTCGATCCACAGCCACGCCCCGTGCGGCTCGTCGCCGCGCGCGATGTAGCCGAGCAGCCCTTCGGCATTGGTGAAGATCCAGACATTGGTGCCCAGGGTGCCCAGGATCGCAATGCCGCGCAGCACGTCGAGGGCCGCCACCCGGCTCGAAACAGGTTGGGCGGGTGTGGGATCGGTGTCGTCGGCGACGGTGGTGACCGGGTGCGGCGGGCGGGGGAGGGGAGCCGATTCGACCATGCTGGTGATTGTGCCGTCGCGCCGGTCCCGGGCGGATCGCCCGCGAGGACGATCCGGCGTACGACTCGCGAATGAGACCGACCCGGACAGTCCGGCCGCGTCGGGGCCCGCCTTTCGCCTAGGCTCGAAGCCATGCAGCGCATCATCGGAATCGAGGTCGAGTACGGCATTTCGACGCCGACCGAGCCGTCAGCCAACCCGATTCTCACCTCCACCCAGGCGGTGCTGGCCTACGCCGCGGCCGAGGGCGTGCCGCGCGCCAAGCGCACACGCTGGGATTACGAGGTGGAATCGCCGTTGCGCGACGCGCGCGGTTTCGATCTCGGCAGGCTCAACGGGCCCGCGCCGGTGATCGACGCCGACGAGGTCGGGGCGGCCAATATGATCCTCACCAACGGGGCCCGCCTCTACGTCGACCACGCCCACCCGGAGTACTCCGCGCCCGAGGTCACCGACCCCCTCGACGCCGTGATCTGGGACAAGGCCGGTGAACGGGTCATGGAGGCCGCCGCCCGCTACGCCTCCAGCGTGCCGGGCGCGGCCCGCATGCAGCTGTACAAGAACAACGTGGACGGCAAGGGCGCCTCCTACGGCACCCACGAGAACTACCTGATGAGCCGGGAGACCCCGTTCAATCAGATCATCGTGGGCCTGACCCCGTTCTTCGCCTCCCGGCAGGTGGTGTGCGGTTCCGGCCGCGTGGGCATCGGCCAGTCCGGTGACACCCCCGGTTTCCAGCTGTCGCAGCGCGCGGACTACATCGAGGTCGAGGTCGGTCTCGAGACCACCCTCAAGCGCGGCATCATCAACACCCGCGACGAGCCGCACGCCGACGCCGACAAGTACCGCCGCCTGCACGTCATCATCGGCGACGCCAACCTGGCCGAATGGTCCACCTACCTCAAGGTGGGCACCGCTTCGCTGGTGCTGGACCTGATCGAGGCCGGCGAGGACTTCTCGGATCTGCAGCTGGCCCGCCCGGTCACCGCCGTGCACACCATCAGCCACGACCCGACTCTGCGTGCCACCGTAGCCCTTTCCGACGGCCGCGAGCTGACCGGCCTTGCGCTGCAACGCATCTACCTCGACCGGGTCGAGAAGTTCATGGACCGCACCGGAAACGACGACCCGCGGGTGCTGGACGTCATCGAGAAGTGGGCCCACGTGCTGGACCTGCTCGAGCGCGACCCGTTCGAGTGCGCCGACCTGCTGGACTGGTGCGCCAAGCTGCGCCTGCTCGAGGGCATGCGCTCGCGGGAGGGCCTGTCCTGGGCCGCCCCCAAGCTGCACCTGGTCGACCTGCAGTACTCCGACGTGCGCCTGGACAAGGGCCTCTACAACCGCCTGGTGGCGCGCGGCTCCATGCAGCGGCTGGTCACCGAGCAGCAGGTCACCGACGCCATGACCAACCCGCCCACCGACACCCGCGCCTACTTCCGCGGCGAGTGCCTGCGCCGGTTCGGCGCGGATATCGCGGCGGCCAGCTGGGATTCGGTGATCTTCGACCTGGGCGGCGACTCGCTGGTGCGGATCCCCACCCTGGAACCGCGTCGCGGCACCAAGTCCCACGTCGGCAAACTGCTGGACGGCGTGCACACCGCCTCGGAACTGGTGCGCCAGCTGACCCACTAGGCCCACGTGAGAGGGGTACGGGAACTGAACCCCGTACCCCTTTTTCGTGTCCGCGACATGGCGGCGGAGAGATCGCGGGCACAGCACAATGACGTTTAATCCGGCATGTTGTCCCCGCTGGTGGGTACTGTTGACGGCACGAGCATCGGGTCTTCTCCGGTGCTCGCCGATGATCACAGAGGAGGTCGGCTGCTATGGCACAAGAGCAGACCAAGCGCGCCGGTGGCGGCGACGAGGACGAGGGCCCGGTCGGCGACGGTGGGGCGGGACAGGAGCGTCGCGAGAAGCTGGCGGAGGAAACCGACGACCTGCTCGACGAGATCGACGACGTGCTCGAGGAGAACGCGGAGGACTTCGTCCGCGCATATGTGCAGAAGGGCGGCCAGTGACCCAAGGTGACCCCCTGCGGCTCCAGTTGGGGTTCGCCCAATCCTCTTTCTCCGAGTACCTGCGTTTACACGCTCCGGAACTGTTGCCCGGCAACGGAATCGGATCCGGCGGCACGCACCCGAATCCGGGCGTGCCGTCGGATATCGCTCCGCACGGCACCACCATCGTCGCGGTCAGCTACCGCGGCGGTGTGCTGATCGCGGGCGACCGCCGCGCCACCCAGGGCAACCTGCTGGCCCAGCGTGACATCGAGAAGGTGTACATCACCGACACCTACTCCGCGGCCGGCATCGCCGGTACCGCGGGGATGGCGATCGAGATGATCCGCCTGTTCGCGGTGGAGCTCGAGTACTACGAGAAGATCGAGGGCGTTCCCCTCACCTTCGCCGGCAAGGCCAACAAGCTGTCGAAGATGGTGCGTGACAACCTCCCCGCCGCCCTGCAGGGGCTGGCGGTGGTCCCGCTGCTGGTCGGCTTCGACCCGGACGCGCACGACCCGGACAAGTCCGGGCGGATCGTGTCCTACGACGTGGTCGGCGGGCGCAGCGAGGAGCGGTTCGGGTACACCGCGGTGGGGTCGGGTTCCCTGTTCGCCAAATCGTCGCTGAAGAAGACCTACGCGCGCGGCCTCGACCAGGACCGGGCGCTGCGGATCGCGATCGAATCGCTCTTCGACGCCGCCGACGACGACACCGCCACCGGCGGTCCGGACACCATGCGCAATATCTACCCGACGGCCATCGTCATCGACTCCGAGGGCGCCGTGGAGGTCACCGACGAGCGCCTGAAAGAGATCACCCGGGCGATGGTGGAGGAGCGGGCCGCGCTGGCGGCAGAGGGGATCGGCGAAGCATGACACTGCCGTACTACGCGTCGGCCGAACAGATCATGCGCGACAAGACCGAGCTCGCGCGCAAGGGCATCGCGCGCGGCCGCTCGGTCATCGTGCTGGTCTACGACAAGGGCGTGGTGTTCGTGGCCGAGAACCCCTCGGCCACCCTCCACAAGATCAGTGAGCTCTACGACCGGGTCGGTTTCGCCGCGGTCGGCAAGTACAACGAGTTCGAGGCGCTGCGCCGCGGGGGCATCCTGCAGGCCGACCTGCGCGGCTACCAGTTCGACCGCCGCGATGTGACCGGCCGGTTCCTGGCCAACCTGTACGCCCAGAGCCTGGGCACCATCTTCACCGACCAGCTCAAGCCCTACGAGGTGGAGATCTGCATCGCCGAAGTGGGCTTCCCCGAGCAGTCCACGAACTCGGTGCTGTACCGGATCAACTTCGACGGATCCATCGTCGACGAACGGGAATTCGTGGTGATGGGCGGCAACACCGACCCGATCACCACCGCCCTCAAGGCTTCGTACAAGCCGGGCATGGACCTGCATTCGGCCATCACCACGGCGGTGGCCGCGCTGCAGAAGGCCGTGCCCGAGGGCGACAAGGACAAGCAGCGCACCGTGGGCGTCTCCTCCCTGGAGGTGGCAACCCTCGAGCAGTCCCGGCCGCGGCGGGCGTTCCGCCGGGTCCAGGGCGCCGCGCTGTCTGAGTTGATCACCGGCAAGGCGCCGAACGCGAATGCGGCCGCCGAAGCCGACAAGCCGTCGGGCGGGGACCCGTCCTGAGGGCCCCGGCGACGTAGGCAAATCCCGCTATTCGGGATAAGGCTCCTTTGCACTCTCAATAGCAGAGTGCAAAGGAGCCTTGCTTTTTCGCAGGGTAGAGCGCGTGCCGCGTTGCACCCCGTGCTAAATCGTTGTGAATACGTTTGCATCAGTGCTCCGACAAGGCCGTTACCGGGCACTATTCCGCTGTAATGTCGATAGGGTGCAGCGACGAATCATGGGGATCGAGACCGAATTCGGGGTGACGTGCACGTTCCACGGTCACCGTCGGTTGAGTCCTGACGAGGTGGCCCGGTACTTGTTCCGCCGGGTAGTTTCCTGGGGCCGTAGCTCGAACGTGTTCCTTCGTAATGGTGCCCGGCTCTACCTCGATGTCGGTTCCCATCCGGAGTACGCTACGGCCGAATGCGACAGCTTGGTGCAGTTGGTCACCCATGACCGCGCCGGCGAGCGGGTCCTGGAGGATCTGCTCATAGACGCCGAGCAGCGGCTCGCGGAGGAGGGTATCGGCGGCGATATCTACCTGTTCAAGAACAACACCGACTCCGCGGGCAACTCCTACGGCTGCCACGAGAACTTCCTCGTGGTCCGGGCCGGGGAGTTCTCGAGGATCTCCGACGTGCTGTTGCCGTTCCTGGTCACCCGGCAGTTGATCTGCGGGGCCGGGAAGGTGCTTCAGACGCCGAAGGCGGCGACGTTCTGCCTGTCGCAGCGGGCCGAGCACATCTGGGAGGGGGTGTCGTCGGCGACCACGCGGTCGCGGCCGATCATCAACACCCGCGACGAGCCGCACGCCGACGCCGAGAAGTACCGGCGCCTGCACGTGATCGTGGGCGACTCGAACATGGCCGAACCGACGACCATGCTGAAGGTGGGCACGGCGTCGCTGGTGCTGGAGATGATCGAGGCGGGCGTCGCGTTCCGAGACTTCGCTCTGGACAACCCGATTCGCGCCATTCGCGAGGTGTCGCACGATCTCACCGGTCGTCGGCCCGTGCGGCTGGCGGGCGGGCGGCAGGCGTCGGCGCTCGAGATCCAGCGCGAGTACTACGCCCGCGCCGTCGAGCACCTGCGCAACCGCGACCGCGATCCGCAGGTCGACGCGGTGGTGGATCTGTGGGGCCGCACCCTCGACGCGGTCGAGGCGCAGGACTTCGCCAAGGTCGACACCGAGATCGACTGGGTGATCAAGCGCAAGCTGTTCCAGCGCTACCAGGACCGCTACAACATGGAGCTGTCCGATCCCAAGATCGCCCAGCTGGATCTGGCCTACCACGACATCAAGCGCGGCCGCGGCGTCTTCGACCTGCTCGCCCGCAAGGGTCTGGCCAAGCGGATCACCGAGGACGACGCGGTCGACGCGGCGGTCACCACGCCGCCGCAGACCACCCGGGCCAAGCTGCGCGGCGATTTCATCACCGCCGCGCAGGAGGCGGGCCGCGACTTCACCGTCGACTGGGTCCACCTCAAGCTCAATGACCAGGCACAACGGACGGTGCTCTGCAAGGACCCGTTCCGCTCGGTCGACGAGCGCGTGGACAGGCTCATCGCCTCGATGTAGGAAGAGCCAACTCTCGGGACTCTCAGGGGCTTCGCCCCCGAACCCCCCGGATCCCGGGGAACTCTCGCGGCTACGGGCCGTGAAC
>NZ_JBHWHH010000223.1:0-10149 GCF_042732555.1 Nocardia sp. NPDC059764 | reverse complement strand
GCTTTGGTCTTGGCGCCCTGGACGATGAGGTGCCAGCCGCCGGGGTCGCCGTGGAGGATGGCTTCCGCGGTGGCCTTCATCTGCTCCCAGGTGGCGTGCGGCGGGATGGGCGGGACTTCGGGGTCGGTGCGGACGTCCAGCAGCACCGGCCGATCCGCGGACAGGGCGGCGTCCCAGGCCGGGCCGACATCCTCGGGGCGGTCGACCGCGACGGCGAGCAGCCCCATACAGCGGGCGATGTCGGCGTAGGAGATATCCGGAAGTGTCTGCGACTCTTCAAATTTCGGCTCGCCGCCCATGGCGCGCAGTTCCCAGGTGACCTGGTTGAGGTCGTTGTTGTGGAAGACGCACACGATCAGCCGCGGATCCTCCCAGCGATCCTGATACCGCTGGACGGTCATCAGCTCGGCGAGACCGTTCATCTGCATCGCGCCATCCCCGACCAGGGCGATGACCGGGCGGTCTGGGTGGGCGAACTTGGCGCCGATCGCGTACGGCACCCCGGGTCCCATGGTCGCCAGCGTGCCGGACAGCGATCCGCGGATGCCGCCGCGGAAGCGCAGACAGCGCGCGTACCAGTTGGCCGCCGAACCCGAATCGGAGGTGAGGATGGCGTTCTCGGGGAGGCGCTGGGACAGCTCCCAGGCCACCCGCATGGGGTTGACCGGCTCCGCGTCCAGCATCGACTGGTTCTCGATGGTCTGCCACCAGCGGGCCACGCTCTCCTGGATGTCGATCGCCCAGGCCCGGTCCGGGTTGGGCGTGAGCATCGGGATCAGCTCGGACAGTGTCGCTTTCGCGTCGCCGACCAGGTTGACCTCGGTCGGGTAGCGCATACCGATCATGGTGCCGTCGATGTCGATCTGGACGGCGCGGGCCTGCCCGAAATCCGGAAGGAACTGGGTGTAGGGGAAATTCGAGCCCACGATGAGCAGCGTGTCGCAGTCGCGCATCAATTCGTAGCTGGGCCGGGTGCCGAGCAGGCCGATCGATCCGGTCACGAACGGCAGCTCGTCGGAGAGCACGTCCTTGCCCAGCAGCGCCTTGGCGACTCCGGCGCCGGTCAGCTCGGCGATGCGGGTGAGCTCGGCGGCACAGCCACGCGCGCCCTGTCCGGCCAGGATCGCGACTCGCGTTCCCGCATCGAGGATTTCGGCCGCGCGCTCGATCTCCGCGCGCGGCGGCGTCACAGTCGGCGCCGCCAGGGCGCCCGGGGAGCTGGACGGCACCTGTTTGAATTCGTGTTCGGGCGCTTCGTATTTCTCCTCCTGCAGATCGGAGGGAAGGATCACCGCGGTCGGGGCGCGCCGAGTGAGCGCGGTGCGGAAGGCGCGGTCCAGCGCGTTGGGCAGCTGGCTCGACACGTTCACCTCGACCAGATAGTCCGAGGCGACGTCCTTGAACAGGCTCTGCAGATCAACTTCCTGCTGGTAGCTGCCACCCATCGCGCTGCGCGCGGTCTGGCCGACGATCGCCACCACGGGCACATGGTCGAGTTTCGCGTCGTACAGGCCGTTCAGCAGATGGATCGCGCCGGGACCCGAGGTCGCCGTGCACACCCCCACCTTGCCGCTGAACTTCGCGTACCCGGTCGCCTGGAAGGCGGCCATCTCCTCGTGCCGGGCCTGGATGAAGGCCGGGTCTCCGTCGGCGCGGCCGAAAGCCGCGATGAGGCCGTTGATCCCGTCGCCGGGATAGCCGAAGACCTGCTCGACACCCCATTCTCGCAGTCGCTGCACGACATGATCACTCACTTGCCGGGTCATGGCGTCTCCTGTCCCTGTGCCGGATCTCCGCGAACAGCGCCCGAGTACCCGCGCACCCGTGCCCCAATCAGCACGTGATCACGCCGGCGAAGCGGGTATTCGCACGACAGGAGTACGAAGACCGCACGTGACCACCGAACTGGAGGCGCGCCGATGACGGCCGGATCCGATCACCAGCAACGAGCCCGACAACGCAGCCGACTGCCCCTGGACGCCGTCGCTGCCGATCTACGGCGGGTCGTCACCGGGGAGGTGCGCTTCGATCCGGGATCGCGGGCGACGTACTCCACCGACGCGTCCAACTACCGGGCGCTGCCGCTGGGCGTGGTCGTGCCCCGTACTCCCGAGGATGCCGAGGCCGCGCTGGCGGTGTGCCGCGACCACGATATGCCCGTTTTGTCCCGGGGCGGCGGCACCAGTCTGGCGGGTCAATGCTGCAATGCCGCGGTCGTGCTGGACTGGAGCAAGTACTGCCACCGGGTCACGAGTCTCGACGCGGCGGCGCGCACGGTCGTGGTCGAGCCGGGCATCGCCCTGGACGCCCTCAACGCCGAACTGCGGCCCCACGAACTCATGGTCGGGCCGAAGCCGGCGACCCATGTCAGCTGCACCATCGGCGGGATGATCGGCAACAACTCGTGCGGTTCCACCGCGCAGGCCTACGGCAAGATGGCCGATTCGGTGCGCCGGCTGGAAGTGCTCACCTATGACGGCACCCGCATGTGGGTCGGCCCCGGGATGAGCGGACTCACCGACCCGCTGCGAAACGGATTGCGGGATCTGGCCGAACGCCATGCCGACGACATCCGCCGCGCGTATCCGCACATACCCCGGCGGGTTTCGGGCTACAACCTCGACGCGCTGCTGCCGGAGAACGGTCCCGACGCGGCCACCCTGCTGGTGGGCAGCGAGAGCACCCTGGTGACCGTGCTGCGCGCCGAACTGGAGCTGGTCCCCGTCCCCGCCGCGAAAGCGCTCGTAGTGCTGGGCTTCCCCGATGTGTTCGCCGCCGCCGACGCCGTGCCCGAGGTGCTCGAGCATCACCCGGCCGCGTTGGAGGGCCTGGACGGACGGCTCGTCCGGCTCGAGCACAGCCGACACCTCGCCGAACAGGCGATCCGGCAGCTGCCCGACGGAAACGCCTGGCTGATGGCGCAATTCGACGGCGACAGCTCCGACGAGGCCGACAGCGCGGCCGAGCGGATGATCCGCGCCGTCGCCCACCACACCGGCGCGACCGCCACTATGGTCGACGAACCCGAGCGTGAGGCCGAGCTGTGGGCGGCGCGCGAGGCCGGGCTCGGCGCCACCGCATATCCACCCGGTGGCCGTGAGACGTACGAGGGCTGGGAGGACGCCGCGGTGCCGCCCGAGCGGCTCGGCGACTATCTCCGCGACTTCGAGCGCCTGCTGAAGGTGTTCGACTACGAATCCAGCTCGCTCTACGGACATTTCGGCCAGGGCTGCGTACACACCCGCATCCCGTTCGATCTGCGCACCGCCGACGGCATCGCCCACTATCGCGAATTCGTCACGCGCAGCGCGCATCTGGTCGTCGACTACGGCGGTTCGCTGTCGGGTGAGCACGGTGACGGGCAGTCACGCGCGGAACTGCTGCGAATCATGTTCGGTGACACCGTGGTCGACGCGTTCGGCGAGCTGAAGCGCCTGTTCGATCCGGGCAATCGCATGAACCCGGGAAAGATCGTCCAGCCGCGACCACTGGACGGCGATCTGCGCCAAGGCGTGAACTATCGACCGTGGGAACCCGCCACGCACTTCGCGTTCCCCGACGATGGATTCCGATTCAGTCATGCTGCCAACCGCTGTGTCGGCGTCGGCAAATGCCGTGGTGAGAGCGGTGGCGTGATGTGCCCGAGTTACCGGGTCACCCGCGAGGAGGAGCATTCGACCCGGGGCCGGGCCCGCCTGCTGTTCGAGATGCTCGAGGGCGACGTCATCACCGAGGGCTGGCGTTCCACCGACGTGCGTGATGCCCTCGATCTGTGCCTGGCCTGCAAGGGATGTCGCAGCGACTGCCCGGTCGACGTGGACATGTCGACCTACAAGGCGGAGTTCCTGTCCCATCACTACCACCGCCGGGTGCGGCCGATGGCGCATTACTCGATGGGATGGATCCCACTGTGGGCCCGGCTCGCCACCCCCGTCGCACCGGTCGTCAACGCACTGACCCACGCGCCCGGACTGCGCCGCCTCATCGCGCGCGCGGGCGGCGTGGATCCGCGACGGCAGCTCCCCCGCTTCGCCCGCGCCCGATTCACCGATACCTTCACCGGCACCGACGGTCTCGCCGCAGCGCCCCACGGCCGGGTATTGCTGTGGCCGGACACGTTCACCAACAACTTCGAACCGAGCATCGCGTGGGCCGCGGCGGAAGTGCTCACCGCGGCGGGATTTCACGTCGAGATCCCGGCCCGCACCGTGTGCTGCGGTCTGACCTGGATATCCACCGGCCAGCTGCCGACCGCCCGCCGCATCCTGAAACGCACCCTGCGCATGCTGGAACCCGTACTGCGCGAAGGTATTCCGGTGGTCGTGCTGGAGCCCAGCTGCGCGGCGGTCTTCCGTTCGGACCTTCCCGAGCTGCTGCACGGCGACGAGGACGCCCACCGGCTGGCCGGGCAGACACGCACCCTGGCCGAACTGCTCGCCGAACGCGCCCCCGAGTGGTCGCCGCCGCGGATCGGTGGGTCCGCCGTGGTGCAGCCGCACTGCCATCACCATGCGATCCTGCACTTCGACCGAGATCGGAAGCTGCTCGCCGCCACCGGTGCGGACATCGATGTCCTGGATGCCGGATGTTGCGGTCTCGCGGGCAATTTCGGTTTCGAACGCGGGCACTACGAAGTATCCGTCGCCTGCGCCGAGGACGCCTTGCTCCCCGCATTGCGGGAATGCTCACCCGAGACGGTCGTCGTGGCGGACGGATTCAGTTGCCGCACGCAGATCCGCGATCTCCTGCCCGAGGCGCGGCCGCGGCATGCGGCCGAGTTGCTCGCGGCCGTGATCCGAGGTGAATCCCGGTGACCACCCCGCCCATCGACGACGTCACCGTCGAGACGTTCCGATTCCCGACCCCGCAGACCGAGGCGGACGGCACCCTCTCCTGGGACGCGACCACCGCGGTCGTCGTCTCGATCCGGGCCGGGCGGGAATGCGGACTGGGCTGGACCTACAGTTCGCCCGCGGCGGCGACGGTCATCGAGCACGAGCTGGCGGCGTTGCTGTCCGGCACCACACCCGGCCACGTCACCGAGACCTGGCGGCGGCTGCGGCGCGCGTGCCGCAATATGGGCACGCCCGGAGTCGTGGGACACGCGCTCAGCGCCGTGGACATCGCCCTGTGGGACCTCGTGGGCCGCCTGCTGCGGGTGCCCCTCGACACGCTGTTCTGCTCCGCAGGCAGCGCCACCCCTGTCTACGGTTCGGGCGGCTTCGTCAATCTCACCGATGAGCAGCTCGCCGAGCAGGTGGACAGCTGGCAGGCCGCGGGTTGCACGGCCGTGAAGATCAAAATCGGGGTGGACGCCGAGCGCGATCTCGAGCGCATCGCCCTGGTACGCGGCCTCGTCGGAAGCCGGATCGACATCATGGTCGACGCGAACGGCGCCTACACGCCGGGCGAGGCCCGCCGGGTCGGCGCCGAACTCGACCGGCTGGGCGTCGTCTGGTTCGAGGAACCCGTCACCAGCGACGACCTGCCGGGGCTGCGCGCGGTCCGCGATACCGTCCGCTGCGACGTCACCGCGGGCGAGTACGTCTACAGCGGGTACGAGGCCGAACGCCTGATCGACGTCGTCGACTGCCTGCAGCTCGATATCACCCGTTGCGGCGGCTACACCGGATTCCTGCGCGCCGCCGCCATCGCCGCCGCCGAGCACCGTGACGTCTCGGCACATTGCGCACCCGCCCTGCACGCGGGCATCGCCGCGGCGGTACCGAGGCTGCGGCACATCGAATGGTTCGTTGATCACGCCCGGCTGGAACCGCTGCTCGTGACCGGAGCGCCGGAGGTCGTGGCGGGGCGCATCGCGACACGCGGCGCGGAGGCCGACCCCTACGGGCACGGCATGCGGCTGTCGGAACGTGCTGCGCCGTATCGGATCTAGACACTGCCGGATCGACCGATCGACAGCATTTTCCGCATCAGCCACGTCTGCGGGCTGCGCGGGTGGGCGCGTTCGTCGAATTCGCCGTGCGCGCCATAGTCGCGGCCACCGGCCCGGTCCACCGGGGCCCACAGATTGTCCGCCCGGTCCGGGGCCGGTGTATCGGTCTGCTGGCTGTCGAATCCGGTTCGGGCCAGATATCGGTCCAGCACCGTCGGAGCCAGCCGCTGGGCGACGAGCGTGCCCACGGTGCTCGCGCCGACCCAATACTGCTTGTGCCGTGGATGTCCGGCCGCGAAGGCAATGGCCCGCGCGACCACTTCCGGTTGATAGATCGGGGGAACCGGCTGCGGGGTCCGCGGCAGCCGCGACCGCACCCACGAGAACTGCGGCGTGTTCACCGCGGGCGCCTGCACGATGGTGATGTGCACATTGCTGTGCTCGTGCATCAGTTCCACGCGGACGGCCTCGACGACGCCGTTCACCGCGTGCTTGGCTCCGCAGTACGCCGACTGCAGCGGAATCGACCGCTCCCCCAACGCCGATCCGACCTGCACGATCACGCCCCGATCCCGCGGCCGCATGCGTGCCAGCGCCGCCCGTATCCCGTGCACCGACCCCACATACGTCACGTCGGTGACCCGCTGGAACTCCCGCGGATCGATCTCGCAGAACGGCGCGAACACCGAGGTGAACGCCGAATTCACCCACACGTCGATGGGACCCATTTCCGCCTCGATCCGGGTCGCCGCGGCATCCACCGCGGCGTAGTCGGCGACGTCGACCGGGATCGCGAGCGCCCGCCCGCCCGCGGTGCGCACGTCCGCGGCGGCGGCCTCGAGACCGGCCTGCCCACGCGCCAGCAACGCGACCGACGCTCCTCGCGCGGCGAACCGGCGCGCGGTGGCCCGCCCGATTCCCGCACTGGCTCCGGTGACGACGACGACCTTCGGTTCCTTGTTCGTATGCGGCTTCATATCCGCCGGGTACCACCCCGCGTCACCCACAACCACGCCGCGCGGTCGGCTCCGGCGACCTCGTCCAGGACGAAGGCGACAAGGCGGATAATGCAGTCATGGAATCTTCGGCCGAATTGCCCGCGGAATCGCTGGTCTGGGCCGCGGGTGCGTATCCGGGGCCGCGGACGGGCAGCTTCCGATTCTGGTTCGCCACACAGCGCTGGGAGTGGTCCGCCGAGCTGTACCGCATGCACGGCTACACCCCCGGCGAGATCGAGCCCACCACCGAACTCCTTCTCGCCCACAAACATCCCGATGATCGCGGCAAGGTCGCCGAGGCGATCACCCGCTCGGTCTCACTGGGCGAGCCGTTCTCGAGCCGGCACCGGTTCATCGACACCCGCGGGAACGAACACCATGTCATGGTGGTCGCCGACCGCATTCTCGACCAGGGTCGCGCGGTCGGCACCGCGGGGTTCTACATCGATCTGGCCGGCACCCTGATCAGCGCCCAGCGGGAGGCGCTCGAAGAACGGATGCCCGAGATGGTGGAGGCGCGGGCCGTGATCGAGCAGGCCAAGGGCGTGCTGATGCGCATGTACCGCATCAATGACGAGCAGGCCTTCAAACTCCTGGTGTGGCGGTCCCAGGAGACCAACACCAGACTCCGCTCCTTGGCCGAACAACTCCTGCGCGAACTGCCCAATATCCCGCCCGCGCGGCCCGGCACCGTGTCGGCGTTCGACCACATCCTGCTGACCGTGCACGAACGCATCCACGAGTGAGCCCACGACCTCAGGGTCGAATCGCGTTCACATCCCGTTGAATTCGACGATCGGCGGCGGATAGTCGGCGGCCAGGACGCCCGCCCGCCACGGGCGTTGGATCTCGGCGCCGGGCAGCTGGGCGAGTTCGGGGAGCCAGCGGCGGACGTAGTCGCCCTCGGGGTCGAAGCGGTCGGCTTGGCGGAGGGGGTTGAGGACACGGCTGGAGCGGGTGTCGGTGCCGGTTCCGGCCATCCACTGCCAGTTCAGCCGGTTGTTGGCGACGTCGCCGTCGACCAGCCAGCGTTCGAAGTGCTCGGCGCCGATGCGCCAGTCCACGCGGAGGGTTTTGACCAGGAAGCTGGCGGCGATCAATCGGGCCCGGCCCGGCATCCAGCCCTCGGCGAGCAATTGCCGCATGCCCGCGTCGACCATGGGGTAACCGGTCTGTCCGGCCTGCCAGGCCGCTACCCCGCGCGGATCGGACCGCCAGGGCTCGGCTGACACCGTCTTGTAGTCGGCCACGGCGACGCGGGGTTCGTCGGCCAGGACCTGATGGTAGAAGTCGCGCCAGGCGAGCTGGCGGAGGAAGGCGAGGGCGCCCGGGTCGGCGGCGGGGGTGCGGGTCACGATCTCGGTGACGGACAGGCAACCGAAATGCAGGTAGGGCGACAGTCGCGAGGTGCCGTCGGCGGCGGGGACGTCCTTCTCCTCCTCGTAGCGGCGGACCGGGCCGGACAACCACTGCTCGAGCAGTTTTCGACCAGTGGTCTCACCACCGACCGCCAGCTGCGGCGACCCGGGTCCCGCGTCGAGATCGGCCGCGCCGGGGATCGCCTCGCTCTCCACCTCCGGCACGGTCACGGTGACCGGCGGCGGCACCGTGCGACGCAGCGGCGTCTCCAGCCAACGGTTGAAGTACGGCGTGAAGATCGCGTAATGCCCGCGCCCGGTATCCGGCCGGATCGCACCGGGATCCACGGCGGTGATCGAGCGGCCGTGCACACGCAGCTCACAGCCGGCCGACGAAAGCTGTTCCCGCAGCGCGTCCTCCCGCTTCCGGCTGTACGGGGTGCCGTCCGCCGCGAGGTGCACCGTCCGCGCCCCGACCTCGCGTGCGGCCCGCACGACCTCGTCGACCACCCGTCCGCGCCGCACCACCAGCCGCCCTCCCAGCGCGCCCAGCTCGTCGTCGAGCTCGCTCAGCGCCGAGCACAGGAAGCGCAGCCGGTTCGCCGCGTCCCCGACCCGGGCCAGCAGATCGGTGTCCAGAACGAACAAGGGAACCACCGACTTGTCCTCGCGGCACGCGGCCGCCAGCGCCGGATTGTCGTGGATCCGCAGATCCCTGGTGAACAACACGATCGACGTCGTCATGCCCGCGCCCCGCCTCCTGATCGATGGTTGCCTGATCGAAGCGACAGTACGGTCCGGCGGCCCGGCTCGCCCGCCCCGCAACGCAGGGCCGGTCGACGCGGGTCATGATCAGCGTGCAGAATCGGACATATGCCTCACTCAAATCCGATCAGCGCCTGGAAATCGCTCCGCGACGGCAACGACCGCTTCGTGTCCGGCAGTCAGGTCCACCCCGCCCAGGGCGCCGGCCACCGCGAAGAACTGGTCGCGGGCCAGCACCCCACCGCCATCCTGTTCGGCTGTGGTGACTCCCGGGTGGCCGCCGAGATCATTTTCGACCAGGGCCTCGGCGACATGTTCGTCGTCCGGACCGCGGGCCACGTCATCGACTCCTCGGTGCTGGGTTCCATCGAGTACGGCGTACAGGTCCTGAACGTGCCGCTGATCGTGGTGCTCGGCCACGACAGCTGCGGCGCGGTCAAGGCCACCCTGGACGCCCTGGACGGCGGCGCGGTGCCCGGCGGGTTCATCCGCAGCCTCGTCGAGCGCGTCACCCCGTCGATCCTGCTCGGCAGGCGCGAGGGTCTGAGCACCGTCGACGAGCTCGAGGCCCGCCACGTCGCCGAGACCGCGCGCGTTCTCATGGAGCGCTCGCAGATCATCTCGCGGGCCGTCGACGCGGGCCGGCTGGCCATCGCCGGCGTCACCTACCAGCTCAGCGACGGCCGCGCCCACCTCAACCAGGTCATCGGCAATATCGGCGAACAGCCCTGAGTTCGGTCATGCGGAAATCGACAATTCCGCATTGAAATACCAACGGGTCCTGAGGCTTTCGCCGTGGTCACCGCGATAAAAGGGCGGCGCTGTTCCGAATCCAATTTCGGGATAGGCGCCGCCTTTTTCTGCGTACACTCTCCCGCGATAGCCGACACCTATACAGCAGGGCTCACCAATGACAAAGCTCGACTGGACCACCACCGTGACGACCGGCCCCGGCGGCATCCGCACCGAGGAAGCCGGAACCCTCGACGGTGAGATCACCCTCCGCACCTTCTGGTCCGACACCGACAACCTCGCACTGGTCACGGTGCAACACAATGAAATCCGCGAGTGGTACACGGTGGCGGGCAGCCCCGTCCCCGCCGACTCGAAGGAACTCGCCGAGGCCGTCCAC
>NZ_JBHWHH010000222.1:0-10170 GCF_042732555.1 Nocardia sp. NPDC059764 | reverse complement strand
GGCCTGGACTGCGGCTTGATAGACCTCCGCCTTGGAGCGGGGGAGTGACGCGGAGGAGCGGAGGCGGGAAGGCCGGGGTTACGAGGGCCGCGACCGCCTCTCTCCACCCTGCGGCTTGCCCGGAGCGAAGCGGAGGGCAAATCTGGCACAGCATCACGGACGGATACCATGGTTGACCAAAGGCCGGGTAGCAATCGCCGGCATTGCCATTCATCTACGCATCCGCCGGGACCCGGCCCGGTGGGTGTTCCCGAGGTCCAGGAGGGGTCGATCCGAATGAGCAGTCCCGTGACGGGCGAACGTAACGCAGGCCGCCCCCATACGGGCGGCGACGATCCCGACAAGATCGCCATGCTCGGCCTCACCTTCGACGATGTGCTGCTGCTTCCCGCGGCCTCCGATCTGATCCCGAGTTCGGTCGACACCTCCAGCAAGCTGACCCGCGACATCTCGCTGCGGACCCCGCTGGTGAGTTCGGCCATGGACACCGTCACCGAGGCGCGCATGGCCATCGCCATGGCGCGCGCGGGCGGCATGGGCGTGCTGCACCGCAATCTGTCGGTGGAGGCGCAGGCCGCACAGGCCGAGACCGTGAAGCGATCCGAGGCGGGCATGGTGACCGACCCGGTCACCTGTCGCCCCGACGACAGCCTCGCCGAGGTCGACGCCATGTGCGCCCGCTTCCGCATCTCCGGTCTGCCCGTGGTGGACGAGCGCGGCATGCTGGTCGGCATCATCACCAACCGCGATATGCGGTTCGAGGTGGACCAGGACCGCAAGGTCGCCGAGGTGATGACCCCGGCGCCGCTGATCACCGCGCAGGAGGGCGTGACCGCCGAGGCCGCGCTGGGCCTGCTGCGCCGCCACAAGATCGAGAAGCTGCCGATCGTCGACGGCTCCGGCAAGCTGCGCGGGCTCATCACGGTCAAGGACTTCGTCAAGACCGAGCAGTACCCGAACGCCACCAAGGACCGCGACGGCCGGCTGCTGGTCGGCGCGGCCGTCGGTGTCGGCGAGGACGCGTGGGCGCGCGCCATGACGCTGGCCGAGGTCGGCGTGGACGTGCTCATCGTGGACACCGCGCACGGCCATCAGTCGGGCGTGCTGCAGATGGTCTCCAAGATCAAGGCCGAGGTCGGCGACCGCGTGCAGATCGTCGGCGGCAATGTCGCCACCCGCGCGGGCGCGCTGGCGCTCGTCGAAGCCGGTGTGGACGCGGTGAAGGTGGGTGTGGGCCCCGGCTCCATCTGCACCACCCGCGTGGTCGCCGGTGTCGGCGCGCCGCAGATCACCGCGATCCTGGAGGCCACCGCGGCATGCAAGCCGCACGGTGTGCCGGTCATCGCCGACGGCGGCGTGCAGTACTCCGGTGACATCGCCAAGGCCATCGCGGCCGGCGCCTCCACCGTCATGCTGGGTTCGCTGCTGGCCGGTACCGCCGAGTCCCCGGGCGATCTGATCCTGGTGGGCGGCAAGCAGTTCAAGAGCTACCGCGGCATGGGTTCGCTGGGCGCCATGCAGGGACGCGGCGAGGCCAAGTCCTACTCCAAGGACCGCTACTTCCAGGACGACGTGCTGTCGGAGAAGAAGCTGGTGCCCGAGGGCATCGAAGGCCGGGTGCCGTTCCGCGGCCCGCTGGACCAGGTGATCCACCAGCTGGTCGGCGGTCTCCGCGCGGCCATGGGTTACACCGGCGCGCAGACCATTCCGGATCTGCAGGCGGCCCAGTTCGTGCAGATCACGGCGGCGGGCCTGAAGGAGTCGCACCCGCACGACATCACCATGACCGTCGAGGCTCCCAACTACACGACACGCGCCTGACCACAAAACAGGTGAACGCCCAAAGGTTCGCGGCGCGTCTCGTTCTGGACTGACGGAGCGGGGGAGCGAAGCGGAGGAGCGGAGGAGGGAAGAACGAGACTTCCAGCGCCGCGAACCCGCCCGGAGCGAAGCGGAGGGCAATCCAACACAGGAGGACTGAACAACGATGCGCGATATGGTCGAGATCGGCATGGGCCGGACGGCTCGGCGCACCTACGAGCTGGACGATATCGACATCGTGCCCTCGCGCCGGACCCGCTCCTCCAAGCAGGTGTCGCTGGCCTGGCAGCTCGACGCGTACCGCTTCGAGATCCCGTTCCTCGCGCATCCCACCGACGCGCTCGTCTCGCCGAAGTTCGCCATCGAACTGGGCAAGGCCGGCGGACTGGGCGTCATCAACGGTGAGGGCCTGTGGGCCCGGCACGCCGACGTCGACGCCAAGGTCCAGCAGCTGACCGAGGTCGCGGAGAAGGAAGGCACCGAGGCGGCGGTCGCGCTGCTGCAGGAGCTGCACGCCGCGCCGATGAAGGCCGACCTGCTGGCCGCGGCGGTCGCCGAGGTGCGCGCCGCCGGGGTCACCACCGCGGTGCGGGTCAGCCCACAGAACGCGCGCGCCCTCACCCCGAGCCTGGTGCAGGCCGGGATCGACCTGCTGGTCGTGCACGGCACCATCATCTCCGCCGAGCACGTGGGCGACGGAGAGCCGTTGAACCTCAAGACCTTCATCGCCGAGCTGGATGTGCCGGTGGTCGCGGGCGGCGTGTCCGATCACCGCACCGCGCTGCACCTGATGCGCACCGGCGCGGCCGGCGTCATCGTGGGCTACGGCTCGATGCAGGGCTCCACCACCACCGGTGAGGTGCTCGGCATCGGCGTGCCCATGGCCACCGCCATCGCCGACGCCGCCGCCGCGCGCCGCGACTACCTGGACGAGACCGGCGGCCGCTACGTGCACGTCATCGCCGACGGTGAGACCCTGACCTCCGGGCACGTCGCCAAGGCCATCGCCTGCGGCGCGGACGCGGTCATGCTGGGCGTGCCGCTGGCCATGGCCCGCGAGACCCCGGGCAACGGCTGGTACTGGCCCTCGGCCGCCGCGCACCCGTCGGTTCCGCGCGGCGCGGTGCTGCCGTACGCGGTCGACGAGGAGCGGGTCCCGCTGGACCAGGTCCTCAACGGCCCGTCCAACGACCCGTTCGGCTCGCTGAATCTGGTTGGCGGCCTGCGTCGTTCGATGGCCAAGACCGGGTACAGCGACCTCAAGGAATTCCAGAAGGTCGGTTTGAACGTGCGCGGCTAGAAACACCAGCTGGAACACGTAGCGCCCCTTGCACACTCACACAGTGTTCGAGGGGCGCTACTGCGATGACCCGACGTTCGATCCGGGCGTCTCTCAACGCGGCAACTGATGTCGTGACGATTCGGGCAACTCCCCGGGTACGTCCACAGTCGGTTCGGCAGGCAACTGCCGGCACGGGTGCGGAACGGTTGACGGCCGCCCGCTGAAGGCGCGGGGCGGCGGGGGAGTCAGCGGCCGCCCGGCCAGGCGCTGAAATCGCGCAGCGGCGGTACCGCGATATCGCGGAGGAACTCTCGGATCGCGGAGTTCACCGCCACCGGGTGGGTCATGTTCACCGTCTGCCGGGCGCCGTCGATCTCCACATAGTGCGCGCGGGGCAGGCGTTCGGCCAGTTCCCGGGCGTGTGAGCGGGGCACGCCCGAACGGGTCGGGTGGATGACCAAAGTGGGGCAGGTGATTTCGGGTAATCGCTCCAGCACCGAGTCGCGGCCCAGGAGCGCGCCCGCGGCGACCTCGGTGGCCGACGGGTCGCGGGCCAGCCAGCGTTTCACCCAGACGGCGCGATACCAGTCGTCGTCGCCGATGAGCCAGCGGGCCAGGTATTCGGCGAGCGCGGGGCGGGGACCGTCCTCATGCCACTTGTCCAGAAACTTTCGGGCATTGGCGAGTTCGGCGGCGGTGGGCTCGTGCGCCTCACTGCTCAGCAGCACCAGCGCGGCGACCCGGTCGGGGGCCAGCAGCGCGGTGCGCAGCGCGATGAAACCGCCCTGGGAGGTTCCGCCCACCACGGCCCGGCCCGCGCCCAGCTGATCCAGTACGGTCAGCGCGTCCCGGGCGGAGGTCCAGTAGGTGAACGGCAGCCCCTCGTCGCGGGTGCGGCCGTGTCCGCGCGCATCCCAGGTCACGATCCGGAACTCCGGAGTCAACGCCGCCTGCTGCGACGCGAACATCGTTCGGTCCATGAGGAATTCGTGCCCCAACAGCACCACCGGACCTTCGCCCCCGCTGTCCTCGTAGTGGATCTCGGCATCGATCGCACGGGCGAATGGCACGAGGTAGAGGATAGCCAGCACCGGTGACAAACCGGCGAGCTTTCCTGCCCACCGGCACAGCGGGTGTCGCTCGGCCCCCGTGGTCGGGTAGGAATTACCGTCCACGCGAGGGCGGAAGGCCCTATCCGAACCACCTCCGACGCGAATACCGTCCCGGTGCCACCACTTCCGGGCCGGGCGGGCTACTGCTTCCGAGGCCGCGGCGCACTCCGGCCCGGGGTGGCGGTCCACCGTGATTCGCGCGCAGGTCGGGGCGGGCGGGAGCGGGGGTCGCCCGGGGGGAGTGTGTCCTATCTCGCTCACTAGACTGTGCGGGTGGCAGAAACCCAGCGACCAGTCCTTGTTGTCGATTTCGGCGCGCAATACGCGCAGCTGATCGCGCGCCGGGTGCGCGAAGCGAGTGTGTATTCCGAGGTGGTGCCGCACACGATCACCGTCGAGGAGATCGCGGAGAAGCAGCCCCTCGCCGTGATCCTCTCCGGCGGGCCCAGCAGCGTGTACGCCGAGGGCGCGCCGCAGCTGGACGCGCGGCTGTTCGATCTGGACCTGCCGGTCTTCGGTATCTGCTACGGCTTCCAGGCCATGGCGCAGGCGCTCGGCGGCACGGTGGCGCACACCGGGACTCGCGAGTACGGGCGCACCGAGCTCAGCGTCGACGGCGGCATCCTGCACGGCGGCCTGCCCACCCGGCAGCCGGTGTGGATGAGCCACGGCGACGCCGTCACCGACGCGCCCGCCGGGTTCGAGGTGACCGCGACCTCCGCGGGCGCGCCGGTCGCCGCGTTCGAGGATCGGGCGCGCAAGCTCGCCGGCGTCCAGTACCACCCGGAGGTGCTGCACTCGCCGCACGGCCAGCAGGTGCTGAGCCGGTTCCTGCACGAGATCGCCGGCATCCCGGGCGCGTGGACGCCCGCCAATATCGCCGAGGCGCTCATCGCCCAGGTGCGCGAGCAGGTCGGCGACGGCCACGCCATCTGCGGTCTGTCCGGCGGCGTGGACTCCGCGGTCGCGGCCGCGCTGGTGCAACGGGCCATCGGTGACCGCCTCACCTGCGTGTTCGTCGACCACGGTCTGCTGCGCGCGGGCGAGCGTGAGCAGGTGCAGCGTGATTTCGTCGCCGCGACCGGGGCCAAGCTGGTCACCGTCGACGCGGTCGACAAGTTCCTGGGTGAGCTGAAGGGCGTTACCGATCCGGAGGAGAAGCGCAAGATCATCGGCCGGGAGTTCATCCGGTCGTTCGAGGACGCGGTCTCCGAGGTGGTCGGCGAGCAGGGCGAGACCAAGGTCGAGTTCCTGGTGCAGGGCACCCTGTACCCGGACGTGGTCGAGTCCGGCGGCGGCGCGGGCACCGCGAACATCAAGTCGCACCACAATGTCGGCGGTCTGCCCGACGATCTGGAGTTCGCGCTCGTCGAGCCGCTGCGGCTGCTGTTCAAGGACGAGGTGCGCGCGGTCGGCCGCGAGCTGGGTCTGCCCGAGGAAATCGTTGCGCGCCAGCCGTTCCCGGGTCCGGGTCTGGCCATCCGCATCATCGGCGAGGTGACTCACGACCGGCTGGAGCTGCTGCGCCAGGCCGACGCCATCGCGCGCGAGGAGCTCACCGCCGCCGGGCTGGACAAGTCGATCTGGCAGTGCCCCGTGGTGTTGCTGGCCGATGTCCGCAGCGTCGGCGTGCAGGGCGACGGCCGCACCTACGGCCACCCGATCGTGCTGCGTCCGGTCTCGTCCGAGGACGCCATGACCGCCGACTGGACCCGCCTGCCCTACGAGGTGCTGGAGCGGATCTCCACCCGCATCACCAACGAGGTCGCCGACGTCAACCGCGTCGTGCTCGACGTGACGAGCAAGCCGCCGGGCACCATCGAATGGGAGTGAGCGCTCCCCGCTGAACGCGAAGGCCCCGCACCTGCGAAAGGTGCGGGGCCTTCGGCCTTCTCGGAAGGGCAGTTCCGGGAAGGAGGGCGACGCCGCCCCCGGCGAGGGGGTGGGGGCGGCGCGTGCGGTCTACTCCCGGTGTTTCTTCGGGCTGAGCACCAGGATCACGCCCACCACGATGGCGGCGATCACCACGATCCAGCCCAGCGACAGACCGCCGGAGACGGGCCAGAAGTGGGGGCCGATGAAGGCCCACACACTCACACCCAGGCCCAGCAGGCCGGCCAGCAGTAGTGCGAACGAGGGTCGGCGGTTCTTGTTCTCAGCCACGGTTCACCTCCGCGTTTCCCATCTGCACGTCGACGGTCAGGTTCAGGACGGGGCCCGTCGCCGGGCCCGAGATTCCGCTCGGGCAGTTCGAATCACCCATGCGGACATTGCAGGTCGTGTTGACGCGCAGGTTCGACGGCAGCATTACGCGGGCGTCGCCCATGCGCACCTTCACCTCGACCGCGCGATCCTCGGTCAGTTCCAGCCGGCTCAGATCGAGAGTGCCCGAACCCATCGAGATATGGTAGACGGGCAGCAGCTCGGAATCGGTTGCGGCGGACCACTTGTGGTCGCCCATCGCGCCCTCGTCGAACTGGATCGGGCCGATCAGCGAGGCCAGGATCACGAAACCGGCCAGCGGGGCCAGCACCACCATCAGGCCGTAGCCGCGGCGCAGGAACGCGCCCACGATGAGGCCCACGGCCACCACGGCCAGTGCGGCGGCGCCGATCCGGCCGGGCGTCATCCAATCCACGCCCGACGCGGCCATCGAACCCGCCGCGGCGGCGGCGAGCATGGCGAGACCGATGGTGACCGCGGTCAGGCGGGACCGCGGGCGGGGCGGGGGAGCCTGGACGACCTGCTGCTGGACCGGCGTGGCCGGCTCGGGCAGCTGCCAGGCCAGCGGGGCCACGCCCAGCGGATCCCAGCCGGGCGGGGTGGGGCCGAAGTCGGGGGAGATCGGGGCGGGGCCGAATCCGGCGCGCGGACGGTCGGTGGCCGGCGGAATCCGGTGCAGGGTCGGGGGTTCGACGTCGGTCGGCGGAGCCGAGGGGGGCTCGGGGGTGCCGCCGTCATCGTCGTCGGTCTTCGGCTTGGTGAGATCGACAGCCGTCGCCGGTGTTTCCGCCAGTTCGTCCGGCTGCTCCGAAGTGCCGGGGCCCGAGGAGGATTCGGACTTGTGCAGGATCACGGTGTCGGACACCGACGATGCGGGCGCATACCGGGTCTCCAGCACTTCGGTGACCTGCTCGGTCTCCGGAAGCTTCTGTGTGACAACCGGTTCCGGCTGCGGCGCGGCTGCGGGTGGCTGGTTCGGGTCGGGCTCGTAGTGATCGGGCAGCGTGGTGTACGGCCCGTACGTCTGGAAGGTGACCGCATTGGTGCCCGGATACCCGGTCCAGTACGGGCTCGCGGTGCCCGGATACCCGGTGTTGAACGGATCGGTGACCGCCGACGGCTCGAAATAGCCTGCGGGCGGCTGCATCTGGCGCTGATACAGCAGCCACCACCCGCCCAGCATGAGCGCGAAACTGATCACCCCGGACCCGCCGAGTCCCACTCCGACGGGACCCATCGTGCTCACAGCGATCCCCAACGCCACCATGAGCACGATGGTCTTGGACGAGGGCTGCGACGCCTGGCCGCGCCCGAACAGCGACTCCGCCGCCGAGGACTGGTCTCCGGCCTGGTTCAGCAACAGCCACCCCAGCAGATAGAGCACCACCCCCGCCCCGCCGAACAGCGCCGACACCACGAACGCCACCCGCACCAGCACCGGGTCCACGTTGTAGCGCCGGCCGAACCCGACGGCGACGCCCGCGATCGGCCCGTCCTTGGGAAACCGCACCGGCCGCGTCTGCCACAGATCCTGAATCTGATCGGAGAAGCCGGTACGCCCAGCACCCTTGGACCAGTCGCTCGTTCTCGTCATGCCATCCATCGTGCTGTCAGCGCCCGCCCAGGCACATCGGGGATGACCCTGAATGCCCACCTGAACTTGCCCCGCACCCCGGTCAACGACGGTTCACGACCGCTCACACCCCGAATCCACCGCGCTTGGTGTTCGGTATGCCGATCCCGGCGTCCGGACGTGCGCTACGCGGGTCGGCGGTGGACGGCGATGACCGGGATCTGGCGGGTGGTTTCGGCTCGGTACTCGGCGAAGACCGGCATCAGGTCGATCATGCGGGCGTAGAGGGTTTCGGCTTCCTCGCCAGTGAGGAATTCGGCTTTGCCGATGTAGGTTTCGGTGCCCAGTTCGATCGTGAGCTCCGGGTTGGCGCGGAGGTTGTGGTACCAGGCGGGGTGCTTGTCGGCGCCGCCGTTGGAGGCGATGAGGACGATGTGGCCGGTGTCGGGGACGTAGACCAGGGGGTTGATGGTGAGACCTCTCGACTCTGTCGGTCCCAAACGCGTTCCGGCGTTCGGCGATCGAGACTCCACCCCCGAACTAGATTCCTTATGCGCTCGAGTCGGCGGGTGTCCGTCAGATCGTGAACGGGATCAGCGCTTTTCGTTGGGGCGGGTAGTCGTCAAACTTCTGCTGGTACCAGATGTGGGTGGCGAAGGCGCGCGGTACGAGGTTGGCGGCGGTGATCGCGAGGATGATGACGCCGGGCAGTGCCCAGGTGAGGATGGCGAATCCGGCCCAGGCGATCATTTCGCCCAGGTAGGTGGGGCTGGTGACGTATCGGAAGCCCAGGCCGTGGGGGATCTTGTATTCGGTGGCGCCAGGGTTGTGTCTGTCGCGCAGGTTGCGCACGATCGCTTCGGAGCTGACGAGCAGGGCGAACCCGGCGAGGTAGACGAGCAGTCCGATCAGGAAGCGGGGGTCGGTGAGCCAGTCGCGAGTGTAGTGGCCGAAGTAGTCGTGGCTGAACAGTGCGCCGTTGAGGTAGCCGTGGGTGGCGGTCACGGCCATGCCGATGGCGAGCACGGAGATGTTGAAGCTGCTCTTCTTGCCGGGTACCTGGCGGATGGACAGGGGGAAGAACCAGCCGCGGTTGCCGTAGTGCAGCATCCAGATCCCGGCCAGCACCAGCGATGTGGGTTCGAAGCGGTGGGGCCCGGACAGGTAGGCCGCGGCGAAGGCGACCGTGGCGGGGATTTCCATCAGCCACCAGCCCAGTTTCGGGTTCAGGTTGAGTCCGGGTGCGTTCGTGCCGAATCGGCCGTAAGGACTCTGCCCCACGAATGCGCCCACCAGCACCAGTGCGGCGATGACGATTTCGATCGTCAGCACGGTGTCGTAGACAGTATTTCCGGTGTACCAGTGCATCTTTCTGTGATCCTCCGTGCAGGAAGTGTGAAGGCGGCGGCGGGTCCGTCCGCATTGCGCGGGTCCGGACCCGCCGCCGCTCGCGCGGGAACGGCGGGGTCAGGAGAAGTTGGCCTGGCCGCCGTCGAGGGGGATGGTGGCGCCGGTGAGATAAGCGAATTCCGGGCCGCACAGGGCGGCGACGGCGGTGCCGATGTCATCTCTGCAGCGACCGATGCGGCGCAGCGGAATGGTTTGGAAGAACGCCTCGGCCTCGGTGGGATTGGCCTCGATCCAGCCCTTCAGGCCGGGGGAATCAGCGTGCGGCGCGATGGCCAGCGCACGGATTCCGTCCGGGCCCCATTCGGCGGCCGCCGCGCGGGTCAGCGACACGATGGCTTGTTTGACGGCGGCATACGCGCCATAACCGGCCATGTCCCAGCGTCGGGCCGCGGAGCTGGTGAGGTTGATGATGACCCCGTCGCCACCCGCTTTGAAATGCGGGTAGCAGGCTTTCATGAACCGCAGGCTCGCCAGCGGACCGGATTCGAACCCGGCCTGGAACCGGTCGTCGTCGATGTTGAGCAACGGGCCGAGCGGCACTTCCTGGGCGTTGTTGACCAGGATGTCGATGCGGCCGAATGCCGCCGCGACCGCGTCCACGGTCGTGGAGACCGCGGCCGGGTCCTTCACATCGCAGGTGAACGGGAGCGCCCGCCCACCCTCGGATTCGATGCCCGCCGCCGCGGCCTCGAGTTTCGCGGCGGTCCTGCCGACGAGCGCGAGGCTCGCGCCGCGCTGGGCCAGCGCGG